>MIBM01000038.1:14806-15520 GCA_001830645.1 Spirochaetes bacterium RIFOXYC1_FULL_54_7 | reverse complement strand
TTCGGTAGATGCTTTCGATGTGCTTTCTGGCGCTGCGCGACCGGAGCAGGGACCAGCTTGGTGATCGCCCGGCAGCGTCCGACCTTGAGGGACGCATCGACGGCCTTCCCCTTTCACAGCGTGAGGAACAGGTTGTGCGCCAGCTTCTCGAGGGCCACTCGCGTGCCTTGCTGGCCCAGGAGCTCTACATCTCCGACGAAACCGCCAAAAAGCACATCGAAAGCATCTACCGAAAACTGAACGTAAGCTCCCGGGTGGAACTGCTGCGGCTGGTAGTGGGGGACTGAGTCAGGGGCTCGGTGAAGCGACTAAGGAGGGGTCAGACTCTGGGGAACGGTAATACCAGAGTATTCCATTTTAGATATGCCTTGGTGGTGTCTCGAAAACTGCCCCAAATATCTTCCGTTGTTTGCTGTTGCATCAATATAAATACTGCAAGGTGTGGTATGGCTTATCCGGGTGGTGTGAGCCCTGCGTTGAGCCGAATCCAGTCCGAGCAGAGGCCAACAAAAAAATACGCGGCTATAGTCTTGACATAGTCATACAATAGTCATATTTTCAGAGTATGAATACTGTAGCAATTGCCGAGCTTAAGGCCCATCTGAGTGCAGAGCTCAAAAGGGTGCGGGCGGGTGAGACTATCGTAGTACTCGATCATAAGCAGCCAGTAGCCCGAATAGTTCCACTTGTTCCTGGCGTGTCCTTGCATCGCCG
>MIBM01000038.1:12931-14791 GCA_001830645.1 Spirochaetes bacterium RIFOXYC1_FULL_54_7 | reverse complement strand
CCAGTGGCTGGAGTATGAGCCCCTGATGCGGTCTGACCCTCTTTCCGCGCTTGAAGTGGAACGGTCTGATTCATGGTAGCATATCTGGACTGTTCTGTACTTCTTCGCTATGTACTCCTGGGAGATACCGGCCTGCGCCATGCCATGAACTTTCCCACTCTGGTTTCCAGTGAACTTCTGGAAATCGAATGCCGCCGCACTATCAGCCGCTGTCGTCTGCAGAACGAACTGGACGACACCGGCGTGGTTCAGGCACTGTTGCGCCTGGACGAGACATTCGAAATGATGGATTTGGTTGAGATGGATGCCGGCATCAAGCGGAGGGCGATGGGCAGTTTCCCGGTGGTGATAAAAACCCTGGATGCCTTGCATTTGGCCACGGCTTTGGCTTTGGCAGAGCAGGAAGATCAGGCCAGCATACAGGTATTCAGCTATGACAAAGCAATGAATCTTTGTGCCCGGGCTCTCGGGTTTGGCGCCCCGCTTCTGGTGTAAGCCTGGTGCCGGTAACGGATCTTGCCCGGCAAACCAGGGACGGGCATTTCTTTCGGCATAGGTGCGAATACAGTCATCCAGCCAGATCTCCGGCGATATGGCCCGGGGAGGGATCCAGGTCCACCATGGCCTGAATATAGGGGAAAAGACCAGGAACGCGCTGAATCTCCTCGATTATAACCGGTTTTGTATTGCTGCAGGAACCCCCGGGAATCTTCGTGGGCAAAGCTACGCAAATCCAGTTCTTCCAGAGAAACATACTGATGCTCCGGAAAGGTTTCCCTGACGAGCGTTGTCTTTCCGGACTGCCGGGGACCGGTCATGGAAAGCACTGGCCGATCTGTGCCGCCAACCCTGGATGAGCTGTTCGTACAAAGGCAGGGTCAGCCCGGAATCAGAGAACGACCGGTGCATGACCCCCTTGGTTGGTTATCCCTGCTAGAACCGCAGTGTCCAGCTCGAACCATCGTTTGTCGAGCTGTATATCCTCCCACCATAAACCACCGCAACCAGTTTTGTACCGTCACTCGAGCTCGAAATTCTCACCCAATTCCGGGTTGGGCCTGTTTCTCGCTCGACCCAGTTTGCACCTGAGTCGCTGGAAGTCCAGATATTGCCATTTTGTACCACTGCGGCCAGCTTGACTCCGTCGCTCGAACTGGTAACACTGAACCACTGCCGGTCAGTATCTGACAATCGTTCCGTCCAAGTCACACCTGAGTCTGCAGAGGTGTATACCTTACCGTTCCGGGGTTCCGGGATTCCCCTGGACCTGGTTATGGCTAGTGGAGGCCTGCGTCGCCTAGTTCCTGGTGGCTTGCATATCCAGCAAGCGCCGCCTGGCCAGGGCACCAAGGGGCAGGACGAACAGCAGGTTCAGCACCAGGGCATAGAAAACGCTCAGGAGCATGACCGCAAGGTTGCTGCCGAGCCTGGCAAGGCCGTTGTCCAGGTCGAACAGGGCCAGCATCAAGAGCAGACCGGTCATGGCGCCTGTTGCGGCACTCACAGCTAGCCAGGACCTGAAGGATTCAAAGAATTCGGCCGCTTTGCGCAGGTCCTTGCCATCAGCGGAGGGATCGAACGGGGCGGAGAAGGCCCGGCAGATGTCCCTGAGCGGCCACGATCCGAAGGCGATGATAAAGGGAAGACCCAGTACCAGGATCATGGAATAGGGATCAAGGACTATCATGAGGTGCCCCCCGGACACCAGGATGGCACCTGCCAGGACTGCCAGGACCATGACAGCGCTGAAGAAATACTTGGTTCTCATAAATCGCTCCTTGTCTCGGATTCATCTTTGGAGAGGCTTCCCCACCCTGCCCGCTGCCTGGCTTGCTGACCAAAAGCTGCAAAGATGGTGGC
>MIBM01000038.1:12711-12881 GCA_001830645.1 Spirochaetes bacterium RIFOXYC1_FULL_54_7 | reverse complement strand
CAGCTCCGGTGATGCGTCGGGCAGCATAAGACGGGCGGTGTAGGTGGGACTTAGACCGACCATCAGGATGATGGCCGCCGCTGCCAGTTCCTGCCAGACAGCCTTCCTTGGCTGGCCTGCTACTTGAGGCAGCGGGTCGACTTTGTAGATAAAGCCTGAACGGGACTGTT
>MIBM01000038.1:11751-12694 GCA_001830645.1 Spirochaetes bacterium RIFOXYC1_FULL_54_7 | reverse complement strand
GTGAAGTGCCTCCGCAATAGTGCCTCCGGGGCAGGCATCCGGTGCTTATGCATATTCCTTCTCCCAGGCCCGCCGCAGGGCCTTGCGTATGGTAAACAGCCGCCATTTGGCGGTTCCGGTCGGCATGCCCACAACCGAGGCAGCTTGAGTTATGCCCAGATCCTGACCATAGACCAGGCTGGCCAGTTCGCGGTCTTTCTGCGGCAGGGCCGCTACAAAGGCGTTGACGAAACGCGCTTCATCAGCCTTGATCGCCTGCTCTTCGGTTACGGGCCAGCTTGAAGGCCGGGCAACCAGGTCTCCGGTATCCAGATGGCCTTCCTTGCGCCTGCCGAGGGCATCCAGGGCCAGATGCCTGACTATGGAGAAGAACCAGGGCTGGAAGGGTCGGCCCGGATCAAAGCTCTTCCTGGCGGCAAAGGCCCTGGCCACGGCTTCATCGGCAATTTCATCCCTGTCCTCTACAGTAAGCCCGCCGAAGGCCCTGGCATACGCCGCCGCTCTGGGCCGCCACTGCCGCCAGAACAGCGAGCAGGCCGGATCGGAGTCCGGGCCGGTGTACCGCAAGAAGGCACCTTCAACATCTTCCATACCCATACTGTGCGCCTGAAACCTGAAAAGGTTGGTAGAAAGATCAAGAAAAGGGGTGGCCAGCCTGGCATGAAGAAAAGAAGCTGGATATTCCAGGGGAGTCCGGAAACCACAAAGGGCACGGCTCAATCCACCGGAATCACCTGGTAGTTGCCCGCGGCGATATGCCCTGCCGAATCGGCGGCAGTGCTGCACGGCCGCTGCTTGGCCGGTCCCACGGGTTCAAGGCAGAGGTACAGGAGGCCTTCATAGTCGAGGCCTGTTTCCGTGGTGTAACGCGGGAGTCCGGGTACCACCACAAACTTATACCCGGGTACCAGGATGAGCAGGGTCCGTCCAGCGCTCAGGCTCG
>MIBM01000038.1:0-11697 GCA_001830645.1 Spirochaetes bacterium RIFOXYC1_FULL_54_7 | reverse complement strand
CAGCCACCTTGGTCGACACGATAAGGCCGTCGATGGTCAAGCCGTTCTGCTCATCCGGGATTATCTGATAGGGTATTTCCTGGCAGAATGCTGTCACGGTAGCCAGAAGCCGGTCGAAGAGCCACAGGGAGGCCAGGGCAATGGCTATGGCCACCGCAAAGGAGACTCCCACGTACGCCAGAGCCCAGAGCAGGGCCGCACCCCAGGCCCTCAGGCTGGCTTCCGGTTCAAAGGCCAGATCGGTCAGTACTGTGGATACCGGGTACAATGACCGTTTCATGAGCAGGACTATGCCGAACAGGAAGGAAGCCTGCATGAGGCCCATGGCCACGCTGCCTCTGGCCAGGCCGCCTGTGGCGTCCAGTCCCCGGACCAGCCATCCCAGCAGGCGGTAGCTGCCGTAGACAACGGTAATTGCCAGTACAAAGGTGAGCGCAAGCTATGCCAGCCCAAAAGAAGCCCTGATCAGGGCAGCTTTGCCTGCGGTCACGGGAGTAAAAGTATTTGGCTCCTGAACGGTCTGTGCTGCAATGGTGCCCGCCAACAAGCAGGCCGACAGGCAGAGCAGGATTATGATGGCGGCAGACTTCTTCATGCAGGCCTCCCAAGGGAGAGGGCTGTCCCCTCCAGAAAAGTATACAATGTTTTCCAGCACCTGGTTGATGTCCCGCTCGTTGTTTCCGTAGATGGCCTCCCAGCCGGTTATATCGAAAAAACAACCTTTAATTTAATAGTTCTTTCGATATATCGAAATACCGTGCCCAACCCCAAGGATGTGCCTGTATTCTCAGATTTCTTCCGGAGCCAGGATCGTGATGTCGGGGATTGCCGCAAAATCCCCGGGATTGTTGGTGACCAGGAGGGGTATGCCCGAGCATGACATGAGGGCAGCGATATTCCCGTCATGAAGATGCTTGCCCCGCAGGCCCCTTTCCCCTGCCAGGGAGATCAATGCCTGATGCACTGCTTCTGTCTCCGGAAAGAAGACCAGCCGTCTGCGGAACCACGACAGGTTCCGTAAAGACACATCCAGATCGAGGCCCAATCCGTTGACAGACACCGGTCGGGTGGCCACCACCAGGTACTCCCGAAGGATCTGACCACAGGTACACAGATGGATCCCTTCAGCCAGGGCACGGCTGAAAACCCTGTGGGAGGCCAAATGGTCAGGGCGGGCGGTGTTGGTGGCGGACAGGAGAACGTTGGTGTCCACCATTAGTAGTTTACCGCGCATCGTCGCCATAGATCTGCTCCCTGCCATAGCCTGCGGGGGATTCTGCTGCAGTCAGAATGAGGACATCGTTGCTGTCTACCTCCAGGGGCACTGCCCGGCTTGCCGCCTCTTCCAGGATGGTCCGGAGTTCTGCCTGCATGGAACGCTTATGGGTTTTGGCCAACAGGGCAAGACGATGGATGACCAGTTCATCGACATCTCGTATATGTAATGCTTTCATATTGCAAGCATAATGCTAGCACTGCAAACAATCAAGTCTTCCAGTCAACCCCAAGAGATCTTCATCCTTGTTCCAGCAAAATGCTTTTGTAAATTTCTTTTGCCAATATCGGGAATATGGTTTTCTGAAAATTGCTATCATCCATATACCTTGTTACGATACCGTCATTTTCAGCCATTCGCTGCATCATCAGGGATTCAATGATTGCTTTGATTCCAAGCTCGAATTTATCCAGAGGATTCGACCTTGCTGTTTGTATAATCCGTTCATCCTTCGCTGCTTTTTCTTTTATCTGTTCGAAGAACAAACGGTCTTCATCAGAAAAATCAGTACCGAAACGCTCATTCAAAGCCTGGATAATTTCTGAAAGTGGTTTATCCTCATCTTTTGTTTTTCCTGTACCAACTGCCGTTGGTGATTTCACGCCATATTGAACGCCACCTTCCATAACAATAGAACCAGACATGGCTTTTTCTATTCTGTAATACTGGAGCACTACTTCTTTTTCAGGATGAGGGTTAATACCGTCATCGCCAAGGTCGAGGTGTGGTATCAGATAGCGCCCATAACTGTAAAGCATTTCAAGTTCTTGATCGGAATAGGGAATTATCTGACTGATAAATGAATAGAAACTTGTGTACGCAGTGATTTTTTCATAGAAAGCTTCTTTTTTTTCATCATCAAGAGCCTTGAAGCGGTCCACAGCCGGAGCAACCATTTTTTCCATACGAGCATGGTCTGATGGATTTTGTTTGTATTGGGGCAGATAAAAAATATGACAGAACCCGACAAGCTCTGAGCATAAGTATACCTGGAATGCATTTAGTTCATGTTTTAGCAATTCCAGGTGGTTGGGATCTGAAGGTTCTTCAAGCGTCGTGACGTTGTAGTAAGGCTTGAATGCTTTATAGATATCTTCAGATTCATTCACGAAATCAAGAACAAAGGGAGGTTCTTTCCCGACGCTGGTACGATTTAGGCGCGATAGGGTCTGAACTGCTTGGACACCATCAAGGCGTTTGTCTACATACATGGCGCAGAGCAGGGGCTGGTCAAATCCAGTCTGGTACTTATTGGCAACCAATAAAACCTGATAATCGGAAGAGTCAAATTTATCTGGAAGCTGAGATTCAGATATGGGCTTCCCGGTCACCACATCAATATTCATGGATGGCTCGGTATATTCTTTATCAGTAAAGGGGTCTTTGACCGTACCTGAAAAAGCAACCAAGGGGCGAATATCAGAATAGTGGTTTCCCTCAATATACCGCTGGAAAGCAAGCATATACCGGACAGCATGCAAACGAGAGCTGGTAACTACCATCGCTTTAGCTCGCCCACCAAGTTTGTGTTTCACATGCTCACGGAAATGTTCGACCATGATTTCAGTTTTTTGCTCTATGTTATGCGGATGCAGGGCCATAAACTTACTGAGTTTCTTTTGTGCCTTCTTCTTGGGCATGGCTGGATCGTCTTCAACACTTTTTACCAGTTTGAAATAGGTTTTGTAGGTGGTATAGCGCTCCAGTACATCAAGGATAAAGCCTTCCTCGATTGCCTGTTTCATGGAATAGGTATGGAACGCTTCTGGCTTTCCACTTGCACCTTTACGGCCAAAAAGTTCAAGCGTTTTACCTTTAGGTGTGGCGGTAAAGGCGAAAAAACTCAAGTTTTTCTGTCGTCCGCGAGATTCCATTACCTTGTTCAAGCCGTCTTCCCAATCCAACTCACTTTCTTCAGTTCCTGCGGCAAACATGCCGAAGTCGGTTCCAGCCCCTAAAATGTGCTTGAGTTCCCTGGCAGTTTCACCGGTTTGGCTTGAGTGGGCTTCATCAACAATTACGGCATATGTACGCGAGGCAATGGCTTCCTGCCATTCTTTAGCCTTGCTGATAGCTGCTTCATCGGGATTGTCCGGATTATCGGCTCCGGCAATATGCAGAAGCCCACGCAAAATAAACGGAAACTTTTGTAAAGTCGTGATGACGATCTTGGTACCGTCAATCAGGGCTTCGGAAAGTTGGCGGGAGTTTTCGTCAATGGCTTTGACCACACCCTGGGCGTGTTCAATCTGGTATATAGCATCCTGCAACTGTTTGTCGAGGACACGGCGGTCAGTAATTACAACAACGCAATCAAATATCTTGGTATCGGTTTCGGTGTGAAGGCTGGAAAGACGGTGCGAAAGCCAGGATATGCTGTTGGTTTTACCGCTGCCGGCGGAATGCTGGATCAGGTAGTTGTTTCCAGCTCGTTCCAAGCGAGCTGTTTTTATTAAATTGCGCACGGCATCGAGTTGATGATACCGGGGAAAGACCATGGTTTCTTTGGTTGCTTTCTTTCGACCGCCCGCACCATCATCAAGGGTCTCTTCACTGGTTTCAAGGAAAACGAAATTCCCGATGATATCCATAAAGCTTTCCCGCTCCAATACATCTTCCCAGAAATACCCAGTTCGATGTCCGGATGGGTGCTGGGGGTTGCCTTTGCCACAATCAATCTCGCCGGGTGCACTTCCCCGGTTGAATGGCAGGAAGAATGTTTTCTCTTTGTTGAGACGGGTAGCCATGTAGACTTCATTGGGATCAACGGCAAAATGCACTATCGCACCTCTGATAAACTGAAACAGAGGAGCTCGGGGATCGCGATCGCTTTTGTATTGAGACACTGCATGTTTCCAGGTTTGTCCTGTTGCCGGGTTTTTCAGCTCCATGGTGGCAATTGGAATGCCATTGAGGGAGAGAACCATATCGACGGTGCTTGAATCGCTGGGATGACAGGCAAGCTGCCGGGTAGCATGGATTTGATTTTTGGCAAACAGCTCAAGGGTTTCTTTCACCAAGCCATGCGCCGGTTTGAAGAACGCTAATTTAAAGGTTTTTCCATAAAACTTGAAGCCATGACGGATAATATGCAAGGTTCCTTTAGTATCGCGTTCTTTTACCAGTGTACTAATAAGCTTTGCCTCGAGTTCCTGCCCATGCAACTTTTCCATCTGTTCCCAAAGGTCAGTCTGGGTATCCTTAAGAAAGGCAATCACCTGATCGGGAAAGAGTGCCCGTACTTTATCCCATGTTTGGTTCGAACCGGAGATCCAGCCCTGTGCGGCCATGGTTTCCTGTATATAGGCTTCAAAGGCCTTTTCTGTGGTGGCTTTCATGCCGATACCCCTCTTGTCAAAAACGGTTTTCTAATCGATAGTATAAATAGCTCATCTACCTGGAGTAGAAAGAGTAACGGGGGCCTCCTCAAAAGGGAGCGCCCTTTGCTTTTAATGAATTTCCAGCTTGAGCAAGTTATCTATCAAACCTTCGGTTTCAATTAGCCCAACTTTTTCGTTGTAGCGATCACGGCAAATAGGCTTTTTAAAAAAACCGTTGTATGAAAATGCCACACCTTTCTCTGTAAACAATTTTCTTTGCTCAATCAAGACGATAGATATTAGCTCAATAACCTTTGTGTATGCCGGATCAAGGTCGGTTTTTAGAGAAAAATCGGAAATGGGAATTATTATTTCCCGGTATATTCCATAGCACAACATTTCATCTGCCACACCTACAAAGTCATAGGTTTCACGCATCGCTGACTTCTTTGATTGGACATATTTATATATGTGATAGGCAAATAGCATTTGGGGATAAATGGGGGAATCTTTGCTTCCATCAAAAAGACATTGTAATTGGTGTCTGCCAGAACTTGTTGCATCATAGATTTCCTGCAAAATTGAAGAAATGCTATCTTTGGCTTTTTCAGGTTGCTCATAAAAAGATGCATACCAGAACTTGATTACCGTATCGATATTAACATGATCGTTGAAGTTCTTCTGGGTTGCTGGCGAGAAACTATCCCCCCTTTTTACAATGAGACCGATTCCTGCATTCTTAAAAACAACCTGCAGGTGCTCGGTAAATATTTTAGTACTGACCTTGTCGCGATAATTTATAGGCGTCTGGGTATTGGTTGCGTCGGTTATCTTGTTTAACAATAACTTGTCTCTGGTTTCATAAACTCGTACATTCACAAAAACGTTATCCAGGTTCTCTCTTTTTGATCTGAACATTTTATGCAATACAACACTTGTCTGAAGTCCATTGACTATTTGAGGGTTCGTAACGGGCACTACATATTTTCCAGCTTGCGGTCCGGTTGGTATGGTCAATTCATCGCAAATGAGGGTGATACCATTATTCATAAACGGAAAATATATTGCTTCCTGATTGTTCTCCAAAGTTTCTCTCATTCGTTGGTTGGCTTTTGCCCGATATCCCAAGAATGAACGGATATTCTCTTCAAAAAGAAAGTCCATGTTCCCGTTAATTTTGATTTCATTTTCGATAAGTTCGCATATATCCAAGGCTCTGATACGAAAGTTTGCCGCTTTGATATTGGAAATAACAAAACTGTACAGAGCCTGATTATCGCGCAAACTGACATTGGATGCTTCTGGGGTGAATGTAAACTTTATGATATCCCGTTTTTGTTTTGCCAAGGTACTTATTTTTTGATACAAATCTTCGACATCGTAAATGTAGAAACCATCGTCCGGACGGTGGAAATTGTTGTACAATTCAGCATTTTTGGTTCCAGCTTTATTCTTTTCACCATTGAAAACAAAATAGAGACGGGGTTCTATGATAAATTTTGACAATGTAATCTGCCGATATTCATCAATCCATTTTTGAATGTCCGAAATATTCCCACGACCGATACGATTGCCATTTTCAAAAATATCGGTATAGTTACTCCGGAATTTGTCTATTTCGTTTTGACTCAGGTTTTCGGTGTTCTTGCATTGAAATACGTGCATTATGTAGTAATCACCCAGATCTTCAAAGTGAATACCATCAAACCCTCCATCATTGGGCCCCGGTGACTGGATAAGATCGTGAACTTCCTCGAACGGTTTATCAAGGATCACTGCCTGAGCAAAGGTTTCAAAAGCAAGATTGCGGTTTTTATGTGGATCAGTATCCTGAATAAACTGTTTTGTTATGGAGTCCAAATATCCGTTGATGAATAATTCTCTGTTACCTGCCATGGTTATATTCCTCCTTCATACTAGTATCGGCGCTCATACCGCCTCCCGCACATCAATCTTACCCGTCACCGCCGAGCTGATAAGTGCCGTCCGGTACTCCTTGAGCCGTTCGATAACAGTAGTCACCTTGGCCGAAAGCGCATCAATCTTGGCCGTCTCGCGGTCGAGAAAAGCGGCGATGGCTTGTTGTTCGGGGAGCGGGGGGAGAATAGTTTGGAAATTCTTGATCAGCTCCATATCAAGACTCTCTACGGTTGCGCCTTCTTTCCGCCATTCGGTTAATAACTGTTTTTGAAATCCCTCAATGAATCTAGCAAAATAAATTGATGATAATTTGACCAAGGGTAAAAAGGCTTTGATGTCTTGATTAATGGACATATCTTTCAATAGTACAGACGCAGGGATTGAGTGAATCAGTATTCCTGAACGCATCACAACGACGAGAGTGTTTGCTGGAATTATGTTCGTTGCACTTTCTCGTATTGCAGTTTCATTTATATGATCTTCAGAATCCTCGATGAGGAACGTTTTCATATCTTTTGATGATACCCAAGGGATGTTCCCTTCCCAATACTCTTGATTCTCTGTTGATGGTGTTCCACCACTGCGGAATGCAAATAAATACCGAACCTTCTTCACCTCCCAATGCTCCGGCAAACCCCCCAACCATTCAACTCCAGATGGTTTCAGCTTGACCGATGCGTCCAAACCTTTGGTGACCGCTCGGGAAATGAGGGCTGTGAGCTGTTCTGCCAGCAGTTCTAGAAGCCTCTGCTTTTTGGCGATAAGCGCATCAATCCGTCCGGTCTCACGGTCGAGAAAAGTGGCGATGGCTTGCTGTTCGGATACTGTTGGACATGGGATTTTCAGTGATTTGATTTTATCCTGACTAATATTGGGCTGTCCGCCACCAGAAGCCAATAAGATTATTGAATCTTTGAATGCTTGCATCCAATAGTAAACATACTTCACTTCGAAAATATGTCCACCATTCATTACACAACAAGCTTGATTCGTGGTTGCTTCAATACCAAATATTCCAAGCCTGCCGATTGTTGCACCGTACATTGCAATAGCTACCGAGCCTTTGGGAAATATTTTAAGTGCAGAGAATTTGTTAACAGCCTCCTTAGTAACAAACTTTTCTGTGGTAGAAATGACATTTTCACGGAGTTCGCTCGTTGTAATCCAGGGTATAGTTCCATCATACCATTCAAGCTCATCAGAAGGTGGGGTAGTTCCGCTACCAACTAAGTCAAAACCGTGTGCGAGCTTCCAAGTTTCCCAATGCTCCGGCACATCCCCCAGCCATTCCACGCCGGAGGGTTTGTATTTTGGACAGGGCTTATTCATTGCCTGTCTCCGTATCTACATCAGAATCAATCTGCTTCTTAGTCTTCTTTGGTGGCAGAAAGTTTTCACCCGTTACCACGCTTTTGCCGGTTTTTGCTTCCAGTTCCAGCCGTGCCCCTTGGGCAATCTGGCCACCCTTTTTGCCCACCTCGACATTCTCGGCCATGCCGGTGGCATCGACGCTTTCAGCTATTTGGCGCGTGGAGAGTTCCGCAAGAGCCGTAAAAATCAGCTCTGCTTCGCTCATGTGGTCCCGCAGGTTTTGGGTCTTTAGCTGTTTTATCTCTTTATGCTTTTTGACCGAAACCCCGCTCCATTCCTGATGAATGATATTGGTGAGTATTGCGTATTCCTGTTCACCCTTGATCTCATGCTCTTTCCAGTAATCGGTAAGCTTGTTGCGGGTTTCCTGCCCCATCATCCGCTGCTGGATCCATTTTTCGCTTCGGCCATGCTGCTGCCAGTATTCGCGGGCACGGTCAAGGGAACGGGCTGGATCCCTTATATCCTGAATGCGTTCATAACCGACCTTGGCTAGCCAGAGCTTGATCGGCTCTGCTTTGGGACTTGGTACTGATTGAATCAGGCGCAGGAGTGTTTCCGGATCGGCCACGTCGGTCAGGTATTTTTTGCCGTCAGCGGCTTCCAGTTTCAGTTGGTGACAATCTGTCACCGACTGACTGCCTTCTTTTTTGAGCCGTTCTTTGAGCTTGTTCCAGTATTTGCGGGCGGTCTGGTAATCTGCCTGGGCGGTGAGCACCGCAATAATGTCTACCACCGAAAAAAGCCAGGTTTCGGTTTTTTCGTCATATACCCGTCGAATCTTGTGATTCTCGAATACGGCAAGGGCAGTGTCGTTGTTCATTTGCCACCCTCCGCGCTGCCGGTTATCTCTGCCAGCAGAGCCACAATCTCGCCTTCCAGAACTTTAATATCGGCGGCAATAGCTTCCAGGGCGCGGGGCGATTCGTAACGGTAGAAATGGCGGTTCAGCGGAACCTCGTAACCCACCTTGGTTTTACTATGGTCAATCCAGGCATCGCTTACATGGGGCAAGACTTCGCGCATAAAATATTCTGCGATATTTTCCTTTAGGGGGACATTCTCGGTATCCCGCAAGTCGGCATCGGTTTCCGGGTTGCCTTTGGCGTCGCGGCAGATTTCAGCGCTTTCATCCTTTTCGCTCAGGGCTTCCAGAACAGCTTTCAGTTCCGGTGCCGACAGACGCACGCCTGATTTTTGGTCGATAGCTTTGAGCTCTTGCAGGAAAGCTAAACGGTCTATGAAAAGTTTCCCTGCCGTAGCTTTGCTGAGGTCCGCCAGCATGGTTTTAATGGTCTGCTGGCGTTTTATTCCAGCTTCGATTTCTTGTTGGCGGATTGTTTCGTTCTTTTTGTCGCTTTCAGCAATCTTCTGAAAAGCACGAATATCATCCAATAATGCAATGCGTTCTGCGCAGGCTTGAAAATTCAGGCGTAACGGGCGTTCAACCGTGATTTTGTTATACCCAAAGTCGGCATTGTCAAAAATCTTGCTGACAACAACTTCTTTCTTAACGCCATCTATTTCGAGCACACGGGTTTCATCATGTTTGAAATTGCCATAGATTTTACTGAGTTCGGCAATTTGATTAGGCCGATTTTCTTCACCATCCCCAATCTGGTTACGTTTGTTCCCAAGGCTCTTTCGCATTTTTACAAAGAACTCGCGACCGTCAATCAGCTGGATTTTACCCGTGCGGCGCTTTTCTTTGCGGTTAGTGACGATCCAGATATAGGTTGATATACCGGTGTTGTAAAAAAGCTGGTCAGGCATGGCCACTATGGCTTCCAGCCAGTCGTTCTCGATGATCCATTGACGGATATTTGATTCTCCGCTGCCGGCGTCCCCGGTAAACAAAGGCGAACCATTGAATACAATCCCGATACGGCTTCCGCCCTCTCCCGGGCTGCGCATCTTGGAAATCATGTGTTGGAGAAACAATAGCGAACCATCATTGATGCGCGGTGTACCGGCACCGAAGCGGCCATCGTATCCCAGGGTCCTGGCTTCATTTTCTATGGACTTCTGTTGCTGCTTCCATTCCACACCAAAAGGCGGATTAGCCAGCATGTAGTCAAACTTTTCCTTGGGAAAGCCGTCTTTCTCAAAGGTGCAATCCGGTTTGATATTGTCGGAATCTTCGCCTTTGATGAGCATATCGGCCCGGCAGATTCCATACGCTTCATCGTTCCAGTCCTGCCCAAAAAGATGGGGTTGGGCTTCACTGTTCAATTTTCGGATATAGTCTTCCGCCACTGACAGCATGCCGCCGGTACCGCAGGCCGGGTCATAAATGGTTTTTACTACATGGCTTTTTCTCAGGTCGGTTTCCGGAGAGAGCAACAGGTTTACCATCAGCTTGATGACTTCACGGGGAGTAAAGTGTTCTCCGGCTTCTTCGTTCGATTGTTCAGCACCAATCCTGATGAGTTCTTCAAAGACATAACCCATTTGCAGATTGTCGATATTCGCTGGGGACAGAGCTACTTCATCGGACGCGAATTTCTTGACCACATTGAACAAGAGGTTCTTTTCATTCATCTTGGTCACTTGCATGCCAAATTCAAGTTTTTCAAATATCTGCCGCACATTGAGCGAAAAAGCATTGATGTAGCTGTTCAGATTTGGCGCAATCTGATTTGGATCATCCAGTAGTTTCTTGAAAGTCAGCTTTGACGGATTATAAAATGGAACACCGGTTATGGTTCGCAATCTAGCGCTGATAATGTTTTCCGATTTACCCTTAAGCTGGTTGAATTCTGCCAGCACCGTGGCTTTGGTCGGTTCGAGGATACAATCAAAGCGCCGTAAAATGGTCAATGGAAGAATGACCTTCCGGTATTCGTTGCGTTTATATGGCCCTCGAAGCAGATTGCAGATGCTCCAGATGAAATTTGCTGTTTGTTGATGTGTCTGTACTGCCATTGATGTCTCCTCTTGCTGCTGATTTTGCTTTATATCTTCTAATAGCCCGGCATGAGTACTGTGTGTCATTAGGGGTGCTTTCGATTATAGCATATCCTCTACTTTTTCTTTTTTTTCTCCGTGCAGAAGATCCATCTACCTTGATGATAAAACAAGTTTTCCGGTCAACACTACCCTTGCCCCCAGGGCAGGATGAGGGAGCCCGTGGGTGCGCCAGTATACTGGCGACGAGTCTCGCAGCGCACCCCCGGACGGCTTCTCCATAATTTCAGTGCCACCGGGCTTTTCCATGGTATAACGGTGCGATATGGAAGGATCAACCATGAAAACAAGGGACAATCTGGTACGCAACCGCTACAGTTTCGGGCTGGGCACCATTGGCAGGGACATGTTGTATTCCCTGGTAAGCATGTACCTCATCTTCTACCTCTCCGATGTGCTGAGGCTGAGCGACCAGGTCCTGTTGTGGGTTACCGGGGTCTTTGTGGTGGCCAGGGTCTTCGATGCCCTGAACGATCCGGTCATGGGGGCCATTGTTGACAATACCAGCTCGCGCTGGGGCAAGTTCAAGCCCTGGATAGCCGTGGGGGCGGCTCTGAGCGGCCTCTTGACCATTCTGCTCTTTACCGACTTCGGGTTGCAGGGCAAGGCCTTTGTGGCCCTCTTTGCTGTGATCTACCTGCTCTGGGGGCTGGCCTTCACGGCCAACGACATCTCGTTCTGGTCCATGCTGCCGGCCCTTTCAAAGGACCAGAAGGAGCGGGAGAAGATTGGCGCGGTGGCCAGGATCTGCGCCAACCTGGGCCTGTTCTCCGTGGTGGTGGGCGTGGTGCCCTTGACCAATGCCCTGGCCGCGCGGTTTGGCAGTATGAAGACGGCCTTCTT
>MIBM01000037.1:20807-22719 GCA_001830645.1 Spirochaetes bacterium RIFOXYC1_FULL_54_7 | reverse complement strand
CGCTTCGCGCATCAGCATGTAACCCTGGGCATAGCTGATGATCTTGGCTGCCAGCAAGGCTTGTCTGATATCCTCGATAAAGGCTGCACGATCCTGACCGGCGGGAAGATCGATATCGCCTTTACCGGCGCCAGCCTTGGCTGAACCGGCTATACCCTTCGGACCGGACAGAAGCCTGGATGCCTGTACACGCTCGTCCTTCATGGCGGAAAGGCAGCGTGAATACACGGCTTCTCCGATCAGGGTTACCGGCACACCGAGTTCCAGGGAACTGATGCCTGTCCATTTGCCGGTACCCTTCTGTCCTGCGGTATCAAGAATGTTTTCAACCAGGGCTGAACCATCGGCATCCTTGAAGGCAAGGATGTCACGAGTGATCTCGATCAGGTAACTATCCAGCTCTCCCTTGTTCCATTCGGCAAAAACCTTGTGCATCTCGTCGGGGTTCAGGCCAAGGCCCTGCTTCATGATATGGTAGGCCTCGCAGATGAGCTGCATGTCGCCATACTCTATGCCGTTGTGCACCATCTTCACGTAGTGACCAGCGCCATCATTGCCCACCCATTCACAACAGGCCTCTCCACTCTCAGTCTTGGCCGAGATAGCCTGCAATATTTTTTTTACGTGAGGCCAGGCCTCGGCATTGCCGCCGGGCATGATGGACGGGCCGTTGCGTGCGCCTTCCTCACCACCGGAAACACCGGTGCCGATAAACAGGATACCCTTTTCCTTGAGGTACCGGGTCCTGCGGGTGGAGTCGGGATAATGGGAATTACCGCCGTCTATGATAATGTCTCCCGGCTCAAGGAAGGGCAGCACCAGTTCTATGAACTGGTCAACCACTTCGCCGGCCTTTACCATCAGCATGATCTTGCGCGGGCGCTTCAGCAGCGCGGCGAACTCTTCGATGCTATGAGCGCCGTAAATGGTGTCATGTCCCTTGGCTGCGTCCGCCAGGAACTCGTCCACCTTGGACACCGTACGGTTGAACACCGCGACAGCGTAGCCATGGTCGTTCATGTTAAGGACCAGATTCTGACCCATCACTGCCAGGCCTATCAAGCCGATATCTGCTTTTGCGTTCATGTAGTTCCTCCATATCGTAGTACCGGTTTATAACGCCGGTTCTTGATTCCTGGTTCAGGAACCAAAGCGGTCCCGATGTGCCCACAGGCCTACTGCAGGATTCGAAATGTAGAATATTTCCTCGCCATCTGGCAGGATATTATAACCTTCCTTCAGTTTGGCTGGATCATATTTCGCAGTCATCACCGCCAGGTCTTCATAACGGTAGCCCACGCCTTCTACTTCAGCCCGACTCAGATGTCCAGGTGCATAGGTGATGCTGAACCGGCCTTCGGAAGAACCATGAATCAGATGGGCTGCAGCCGAAAGGTTGCCTTTGAGGTCCGGTTCTGATTCCACAAGACCAATGACACGGTCGGTACCGCTGTAACCGTATTTACGTATAAGCCTATCAATCTCGGGATCTTCACCGAACTCCTTTACACCCGGCGCGAGTACGAGCAGCTGCCCACCGTCGGCTATGGCCATGCGGGTACGGTAAACGCTCTTGTTGCCAAGCCAGGTGCTGCGGAACTCCTTGGGGTCCAGATACACCACCACCTTCTTAAGGGGCTTTTCAAGCATGTTGAAATTTACCTTCAGGGACAGCTCGGCGGCCTTCAGGAAGCATTCCATGTCGTCCCCAATGAACAGACCCTTTACCGCCAGGCTACCGTCGGCCTCGCGCCCGACCACAGTATGGACAAAGACAAGCGGCAAGGAAGAGGCGAAGTGTTCATGGGCATAATTGAGAACCTTCCGTACCGGTGTGTCGGCCCTGCCCATCATCCGTTCCATGCCATATACGGCGCCAAGATAGTGGCTCTTGTTGATGCCCTCGCTGCCA
>MIBM01000037.1:15616-20791 GCA_001830645.1 Spirochaetes bacterium RIFOXYC1_FULL_54_7 | reverse complement strand
AACATCTCGTCAAGTTCGCTGGAACTCATTGCTGTATGGGTTCCAAGGGCAGGCATGATGTCAACCAGGGCATCGCCGTAATATTCATAGGCGAAGCGGGTCAACAGACCGGCGCGGCTATGAACCCGGGTTATATCGGGCGGCAGGACAAGCACCTTCTTCGGCTTGCCTCCCCCCTTGCTCCTCAGCTTGTCACCCGGCTTGCCGCCAGCTGCCTCTATCCTGGCAAGACCTTCAAACAAAGCGGCCTTGAGTTCGACATCCGAGAAGACAGTGTCCGGAGAACCCTTTGCGTAATACAGCATAGCTTACACCTTCCAAGGCGGCAGTTCGGGCAGATACCTGTCAAACTCCGCGGCAAGCGATTGTTCATATTCACCAGCATAGGTGCCGGCAAAGAAATGGCCCAGGGACTCATCCAGGAATCGCTTCCAGGATGCTTCCTCATGCCCGGGATTTATCGGATAGAACAGAGCATCGTTTTTTCGGGCCGCATCCAGATCTCCCGGGGCATCACCAACCATGAGTACCTTGCCCTTGGAATATTTCCCCTTCGCAGCAAACGCTATATGCTCTGCCTTGGTGCCCATCTCCTGGCCTGCGATAAGACGGATATGCTTGTCAATATCGTGTTCCCCCCATTCCCGCTTCAGGGCTTCGAAAGGAGTCTGGGACACCACGATCACATCAGCCTTGCCCTCAAGGGCCAGCAGGGACTCCCTGACCAATGGGAAGGGGGGTACATTCCTGACCATCTTTGCTATGGATTCGTTTACAGCGATGGACCATTCATATGCCAAGGCAAGGTCAGCGTCGCCTGCCAACTCCAGTTCCTTCCTGAGTGCTGGATTGCCAAGCTTGGACTCCCGCTTGAGCCACGATCTGATGCCATCCAACCGGGGAACCGCCACGTTGCGAGCCTGTACCTCCGGCCGTTCACGAAGGAGATCCAGAGCCCTGATGATGGCCAGGAAACGGTTGCAGCCCCTGCTCTTGGAGTAGAGGTTTACAAAGTCCCAGGCTTCCCGGGCATACTTTGAAACAGCCTGAAGGTTAAAAGTATTGATGAAATTCGGACAGAAACATTCCTTATGCTTGATTTCCATGGAATCAAACACGCAGCCGTCAGAATCAAGGCCAACGAAAAAATCCATGGTAGGCTTCAGTTCCTTGAGCTGCATGGCAGGATCGGATGTATGGTTGCTCATATCACTTATCTATCCTTTCGAAAAACAATCTAAGACGAAAGAAATACCACAAATCATCCTAGTCGTCAAGATCAAAGCCATACCACAGGCTTGCCTATATACATAACAGACAGCCTCCGCATCTGCCTGAACCTTTATATTATGGAGCTATTTCTGTATCCAGCTAACACTCTCCTATCCGGCTACCATTCTCCACATATAATCTAACAGGGCATGTCAAATAGTTGACAGTCTGGCTTCTCCGATATATTCTGAAAAACGAAAGGCAACGAAACGTGAACCACATACCGCGACATGCAGAAATTCTCAAGATCCTGAGCCTTCTGCGGAACGTATCTGTTGCGGATTTTGCACAGCGCCTGAATGTCTCTGAAGTAACCATACGAAAGGATCTGGCTGCTCTTGAAGATATGGGTTGCCTCATACGAAGTCATGGCGGCGCCCAGATAGCAGAAGATATCCGGATACTGAAGACCATAGAGATCCGCCAGCAAGAACGCGTCGAGTCCAAGCGGCAGGTAGCCAGAAAGGCCAGAGAACTTATAACCGAAGGAGAGACCATCTATCTGGACGCCGGAAGCACCTGCCTTCTCCTGGCCCGTGAAATCACCGACATGAACCTCCGGGTGGTAACCAACTCCATCGATGTCATGGTTACCCTCAGTGATTGCCCTGGCATATCCCTGATAAGCCTCGGGGGCAGCTACCGTAAGGAAGCAGGCTCATTTGTTGGTCCCATGGCCATAGAGTCCCTGAGGATGCTGCAGATAGGAACCTGCTTCCTTGGAACCACCGGTTTTTCTGCAAGGGGCATCTTCTCGGCCCAGAACCTCATCGAATCACAGCTCAAGCAGAAGGTGCTTGAGGCTTCCGGCAGGCGGATCGTTCTGGCTGACTCTAACAAGTTCGGCCGGGAGGCCTTCTCGGTGTTCGCCAGGGCAGGGGACATAGACGTGCTGATCAGCGACAAGGAATTCACGAAATCAAAGGAACTCAAGGCCTTCGGGCTGGAAGTGGTGCTCGCTGGCTAACCAGGCCATGGCCTGCGGTACTGCCCCTGGCTTGCTTCTGGCTGGTACACATGCATAAGGACAGGAGGATGGATACAATGAAGGGTAAATGCATCGTAGCCCAAAGTGGCGGACCGACTGCGGTAATCAATGCCAGCGCCTGTGGTGTGATACAGGAGGCTCTCAAGAGCCCCCCGATCACCGGAGTTTATGCGGCGCACAACGGCATACTCGGCATCATGAACGAGGAACTCTTTGACCTCGGCAAGGAAGATCCGGCCGATATCGAAGGGCTCAGAACCACGCCGGCAGCGGCTCTTGGATCATGCCGCTACAAGGTTAAAACAGAAGAAGATTACCGGATCATACTCGATGTCTTCAAGAAGCATGACGTCCGTTACTTCTTCTACATAGGTGGCAACGACTCCATGGATACCGCTGACAAGGTAAACCGCCTTGCCCTCAAGGAGGGCTATGAATTCAGGGCCATGGGCGTACCGAAAACGGTTGACAATGACCTGGCCTTCACCGACCACTGCCCTGGTTACGGTAGCGTCATCAAGTACCTGGCCGCCATGGTCATGGAGGCTGGGCGTGACACCGAAGCCCTGTACACCACCGACACCGTAAATGTCATAGAAGCCATGGGCCGCAACGCAGGATGGATTGCAGCCGGCACTGCCCTTGCCAAGCGCAGCGAAGAAGACGCTCCTCACATCATCCTGCTGCCTGAGGTACCTTTCGATCCGGAACGCTTCAAGGCCAGGGTCCAGCATTACCTTGACACCATCAAGCGCTGCGTCATCGTGGTGTCCGAAGGAACCAAGTACCCCGATGGCAGTTACATAGCCGAACAGAAAGGCGAATTTGCCAAGGATGCCTTTGGTCATACCCAGCTAGGAGGGGCCGCCAACTTCATCAAGGCCTTCGTGGAGCATGAACTGAAGGTAAAAGCCCGATTTGCCATCCCATCCACGGTACAGCGGGCTGGCATGCACTTTGCCAGCCTCACAGACAGCCAGGAAGCATACCTGACCGGCCAGACTGCCGTAAAGCTGGCCTTAGCTGGCGAAAGCGGCAAGATGGTTACCCTGGTCAGAGGTGGCACCCAACCATATACCTGTACTACGGGCCTTGCAGACCTGTCCGCAGTGGCAAACGGGGAGAAACTCTTCCCCAGGGAATGGATAAGCAAGGATGGCTATTCGGTGACAGAAGAATTCATCCGCTATGCCAGGCCACTGATCATGGGCGAGGTAGCACCCGTAATGGAAGGCGGCCTGCCAAGATTCATCCGCTTCAAGAAGCATTTCGTCAAATAAGGAGCACTCTATGAACTATCTGGAATCAATGTTTTCCTATGAAGGCAAGACCGTAGCAATAACCGGTGGTGGTGGTGTGATTGCCGGCGCCATGTCCGAAGCCTTCCTCAGGGCTGGCGCCAAGGTAGCCCTCTGGGACATAAATAAGGAATTCGCCGAGGCTGCCAGGAAGCGCCTCTCGGCGATGCCCGGGCTCGAAGGTGCGGAATCACGCATACTCGCTGTTGAAGTAGATGCCATGTCGGAGGCATCGGTCCGCACGGCCCTTGAAAGCACAGCCTCTGGCCTGGGCGGCCCGGACATCCTGGTCAATGCGGCTGGCGGCAACCGGGGTAAATCCAACTTCGTGGAAATCGATGTGCCCCTCTTCGAAGATGTAGTCAGACTCAACCTCATAGCCGGACTGGTTGTGCCCACCAAGGTGACGGCTGCCTTCTGGATAGAGAAAGGCATCAAGGGCAACATCATCAACATGGCGTCGATGTCTTCATACATACCCCTGTCCGGCGTCTGGGCCTACGGGGCAGCCAAGGCTGCGGTCATGAACCTGACCATGGCCTGTGCCAAGGAGTTTGCGCCTAATGGTATCCGGGTGAACGGCATAGCCCCCGGTTTCTTCCTTGGCAACCAGAACCGCGCCCTGCTCATAGACGAGGCCACCGGCGACCTGACCCCCCGGGGCAAGGACGTGATAGCCCACACACCCTTCGGTCGCTTCGGCGATGTATCCGAAATCGCAGGAGCCACGCTGTACCTGTCATCGGACAAAGCCGCGGGCTTTGTGACGGGCATTACCCTGCCTGTAGACGGCGGTTACCTGGTGAGCAATATATGAAACCCTTCATGGATGATGATTTTCTACTTGACTCCGAATCAGCACGGCAACTGTACCATGGCTACGCAAAAGGAAGACCCATCTTCGACTACCACTGTCATGTTCCTCCCCAGCAGATAGCCGACAACACCCGGTTCCAGAACCTCACCCAGCTTTGGCTGGGTGGTGACCACTACAAGTGGCGCGCCATGCGCACCTGCGGCATTCCGGAGCGGCTCGTGACCGGCGACGCACCAGACAGGGAAAAGTTCCATGCCTGGGCCAGAACCATACCCAGGACCCTGGGTAATCCCCTGTACCACTGGACCCATCTTGAACTGAAGCGGATTTTCGGCGTTGACGAGGTTCTGAACCCTGAAAGCGCCGACAGGATCTATGACACCTGCAATGCCCAGCTTGACCAGGATGGATTCCGGGTGCGAGGACTCATGGAGCGTTTTGATGTCCGGGGCATATGTACCACCGATGATCCTGTGGACAATCTTGCTCACCATCAAGCCATAGCTGCTGACAAGAGCTTCCGCATCAAGGTCCTTCCAGCCTTCAGGCCGGACAAGGCCCATGCTCTTGAACAACCCGGGCGCTACAAGGAATGGATACAGGCTCTGGAGAAGGCTTCCGGCATCGGCGTTACCGATTATCCATCTTTGCTGGCCGCCCTCAAGTCCAGACACGACTACTTCCATGCCAATGGCTGTAGACTGTCTGACAACGGACTGTCCTTCATACCCGTGGAAGCAGGCAGCCCAGCCGAATGTGACCGCACCCTGAAAACGGTGCTGGCCGGCAATACTGCAGGC
>MIBM01000037.1:14519-15593 GCA_001830645.1 Spirochaetes bacterium RIFOXYC1_FULL_54_7 | reverse complement strand
GGAGCTATGCGTAGTGTCAACTCAAGAATGTTCCAGCATCTGGGGCCGGACACTGGCTTTGATGTGATAGGTGACTGGCCACAAGCCGAAGGCCTGGCCCGCTTGCTGGACAGACTGGATGCTGACGACCGGCTGCCAAAAACCATACTGTACACCTTGAATCCCCGGGACAATGAATCCTTGGCTGCCATGGCAGGAGCTTTCCAGGGCGGCTCCCTGGCCAACAAGGTGCAGTTCGGTTCCGGCTGGTGGTTCAACGACCAGAAAGATGGCATGGAAAGGCAACTTCGGGCCCTTTCGAGCCTGGGCCTTCTGACCGGATTCATTGGCATGCTTACGGATTCCCGCAGCTTTCTTTCCTACCCCAGGCATGAATATTTCAGACGCATCCTGTGCAATCTCGTAGGCAGCTGGATGGAAGGCGGCGAGATACCAGCTGACCTTGAGCTTGCCGGAAGCATGGTTGAAGGCATCTGTTATGGCAACGCCGCGGGTTGGTTCGGCATAGACCTCTCCGGAAAGGGAATCAGCTGATGGATACAGAAAACGGACTGCAGCAACAGCGCCTGCGGGAACTCCTGCTGGCCATCCTTGATCATCAGGGCCTGTTGGATGCCTCGCCTGATGAACTAGCCAGACACAGAGCCGGCAGCTTCGGCCAGACCATGGCCACGGCTGGTGCAAGCTATTATCCACGTTCGCTTTTTTCTTCTGACGGACGGCTGTTTTTTATAGCTCGCCTGAATAATCTCAATAATCTGAATGGTCAGGATGGCAATAGGGAACAAGGAGTCCCCGGTGGTAGTTCCAGACGCCTTTTCATAGTCTCGAAGGAAAGGCTGCCAGGGGTTTTCAAGGGAACCAGCCATTCAATGGGCGGCCGGCAGCTCTTTGAGGCTGAGCTTTCGTACGAAAACTACCTGGCGGCCGCGGAATACCTGCCCTTCATGAAGCCATCCTCGCTGAGGGACAAGACCACCACCATCGGCTGCGGCGACCGTCTTGGCGCGGCCAACCCCGGACACATCCGGGCGGCACGGGACTTTGACATAAGTCCCGTTCTGGCCCAGCAGT
>MIBM01000037.1:9746-14449 GCA_001830645.1 Spirochaetes bacterium RIFOXYC1_FULL_54_7 | reverse complement strand
GCAGGAAGGTTATGATTCACCCTATGGCGCTGATGGAGACCATCTGAAGACCCTGGCCGACATCGATATTGCCCTTGCCGCGGGCATGCCTATGATAACCCTCGACCTGACGGAGGTAATGAATCCCGCACCGGCACAATGGAGCGACGAGGCTGTACGCTCGGCCTTCTCGGGCCTGCCACAGACGGTTCAGGACAGGGTCCTGCGGGATTATGCAGGCAAGACCTTCAGGCTGGGGGATATTTCACTGACAATAACGGAATCCGAGGCCAGACGCTGCGCCTTGATGTACTGGAAAGCCCTGGATTTTACTGCCGAAGTGGATGCCCGGCTCAGGTCAAAAAGAGGTGATGCCTATGACCTGGAAGTCAGCATCGATGAAACCACCGCTCCCACTGTCCCATCCCATCACCTTTTCATAGCCTCGGAACTGAAACGGCGGAACGTGACGTTGAATTCCCTGGCGCCACGGTTTGTCGGGGAGTTCCAGAAAGGCATAGACTATATAGGCAACCTGGCAGAGTTCGAGCGGCAATTCATTGTGCATTGCGAAATAGCCAAGGCCTTCGGGGACTACAAGGTGTCCATCCATTCAGGGAGCGACAAGTTCTCGGCCTACCCTGTCATCGGCAGACATACCGGGCTAAGGGTCCACGTCAAGACAGCTGGAACCAGATGGCTGGAGGCCTTGCGGGCTGTTTCCCTTGGAGATCCGGCTCTCTTCAGGGATCTGCTGGCCAAGGCATACCACTATTACCCCGAGGCCCTCAAGCTGTACCATATTACCCCTGACCTGTCCAAAGTTCCCGAAGCCCCTGCAATCAAGAATGAGGATCTCCCGGACTATCTGGATCTTCCCGAAAGCCGCCAGTTGCTCCATGTCACCTATGGTGGATTGCTGGGCGATGCCGATGTCGGGAAGCGCTTTTTCAGTTTCCTTGGAAACAATGAGGAGCTTCACTACCACTGTGTCACCAGCCATCTGCGCCGGCATATACAACTTCTCGGAGTTCCGGAACGTGGATGACCGCTTGAGGGGCAGGCTGGTCTTCCTGGATTTTGATGGTGTGATCTGTGACAGCCTGCCTGAATGCTATGCAGTATCGCTTGCGGCATATTACAGCCTGTATCTGAAGACTGCCATTCCGAGTGTCCAGGATGGCACCAATGAAGCTGTTTTCAGGCATCTCAGGCCCTACATACGGCGGGGGGGGGATTACTTGTTCATACAGATGGCCATACACCAAGGCCTCTCCCTGGAATCACAGACAGGCTTCGATGCCTTGATATCGGCAAGGCAGGACCTCGATGATCCCTTCCATGAGCTATTCTATGCGGCCCGTAACGAGCTCTTCAGAACCGACCCGGAACGTTGGTACGCCCTGAATCCTCTCTATCCGGGAATGAAAAGCCTGCTTGAAAGGCAGGCTGAAGATTCCAGCTACCTCATCCTGTCCACCAAGGAAGCCCATTTCATAGCCGAGATACTCGGACACCATGGCATAGACTGGGATGAGGGCCGCATCTACTGTTCAGGCAAGGAGCGTAAACTGGTCTTCATCGACAGGGTGATGGACCAACTAGGTGGAACCAGAGCCCTGTTCGTGGATGACCAACCAGACCACTTCAAGGGGCAGTCAAGACATCCAGTCCGATGCCTGCTGGCTGACTGGGGCTATGTCATGCCCTCCTGGCTGGACAACGGATTTGCCGAAACGGTATCGCTGGAAGATATCAAGGCAATTCTGGATGCTGGATAATCTGCCAGACTATGGCTTATGATCGAGCAATAGGCCATGGCAACCAGAATCCGCATTGCAATACGCACAAAACTTCTCCTGTTCTACACCGTAGCCATACTCGCGGTGATCCTGCTTGATCTATCGGTACAGGTCGCTTCACACGGAGCCATCCGGGAATTCCAGGAAAACCTTGCCAGATACCATAGTATACATAGACTGCGTATAAACCTGTCTAGCCACTACAGCAATAGGGAACGCTTGCTGAGGGAAGCACCTTTCAGCGAATTGCCCGATCTGGAAGAAGAAATGGCCAGCTTCCTTTATGTAGTCAGCAACATGGAACGCATCGAGCCGGAATCATTGAATGCTTTCTTCAATCTACAGGCAACCCGTAGGGGTGTGGTCGCTTACTTCAACAGACTGGAACTTGCAAACAGAAGCAGGCAGGACAACCAGGCAGACTGGTATCCTGAACTGGCTGCCGCAGGCAGGATATCGGCATACATGGATGGCTACCTGTCCATGCTCCTGTCAGAGGCAATGGATTATGGAGAGGCTCGGTACCAGAATCTTGTCGGACGCCTGACAGCCCTGCGATCCATGACCATCGGTGGCCTTGTGCTGTTTGCCTTTCTCTTCGGCCTGGCAGCTGCCGCTTTTTCAACATCAGTTGCAGGACCTATACATCGCCTTGCTATAGCATCGGAACGCATCGCCGCTGGTGAACTGGATGTACCCGAAGTCCAGGCTCCGACGGGCGATGAGGTGGAAATACTGGCCCACTCGTTCAACACCATGAGCAGGAGCATCAGGTCCATGGTGGATGATCTACGCGGCAAGGCTGAACTGGAACGACGCCTGAGGGAAGAAGAGCGGGAACTCATGGAAAAGGAACGCGCCTTGCGGGAGGCACAGTTCATCAGCCTCCAGGACCAGATACAGCCGCATTTTCTCTTCAATGCCCTCAATACCATCGCAAGGACTGCCCTCTTCGAAAATGCCACAAAAACAGAGGAACTGTCCCTGGCCCTGGGCCGCCTGTTCCGATATGCCCTGAGCGCACCGGAATCCATGGTACCTGTAAAGGACGAACTGAGCATAGTGGAAGAGTATCTGGCCTTCCAGAGCCTTCGTTTCGGGGACAGGCTGAAATGGACCATCAGGTCGCAATCTTACAGCCAGGCTATCCTGATCCCGCGGTTCACCATCCAACCCTTCGTGGAGAATGCAGTGCGTCATGGCATTGAACCCCGGGAAGAAGGCGGCACTGTGGAGATCGAAGTACGCAGGAAGGGCAAAAGGCTGAGCATTGCCATCCGGGATACCGGCGTGGGTATGGATGTTCCACCCAAAGGAAAGCCATCCAAGGGGGATGATCATAAAATCGAGGGCATCGGTATCAACAATGTCCGCCGACGCCTGGACTTGCGTTACGGCAAGGAAGCCCGCCTGATCCTGAATAGTGAAAAAGGCAAAGGCACGGAGGTACGTATTTTCCTGCCTGTGGCTGAAGCAGCCATGGACCTGCCCGGAGTCCAGGTTTCCAGGGAGCGTTCATGAAACTCAGGATACTCATTGCCGATGACGAGAGCCTGGAAAGGCGGGCCTTGTCATCGATCATCTCAACCATAGAAGTCCATGATATAGAACTTGCGGAAGCAAACAATGGCAGGCAGGCTGTCGAAGCCGCAAAAGTCAAACCATTTGATATGGCTTTCCTGGATATCCGGATGCCAGGTATGGATGGATTGAAGGCAGCTCATGAACTGCGGGTTCTGCATCCTGACATGCATGTAATCTTCGTTACAGCCTTCGACCATTTTGATTATGCCCGGGAGGCCATCCGACTGGGAGTGGATGAGTACCTGGTCAAACCAGCCTCTCCTGACGAGATACGCAGCACGGTTTTTCGAATAGCGGATAGAATTCATTCCAGCCGAACCATCCAGAACCAGGACAGGAACACTGGGTCGACAGACCAGAAGGCCCTTGGACTTCTGGAGGAAGAATTACGATCCGATCTGGCCAGGGGTGATATGGACAGCCAACGGATAGCCTCCTTCCTGCAGATAAAAGGACTTGACCAACACCTGACAGTTGCAGCGATCATACGCTTTTCCCGTTCTGGCCTACCCGGATCCAGTATCAGACGGGTGCAGCTTCACCGCGTCATGGAATTGATGGAACACCAGCTTAAGACCACCGGGAACTATGTACTTTCTGGTACTGATGGACAGGAACTTCGTTGCATTTCCATCCATCCCCACACCGGGACCCAGAAGCCTGCCGGATCTGCTGCCCTGGCAGCCATAAAGGAAACCTTCCAGAAACTGGTGAATGAGGTCACAACCATACTGGGGGTTCACATTGTCGTTGGAGCCTGTCCCTTCCCCATTCAAGAAGAAACCGATCCTTCCCCGGAGCAAGTCGAGCCTTTCATCACGGCTATCGATGCGGTCTCCATAGCCAGGAATGGACAGGCTGTAGTGATACTGGCCTATGGAAACTCCACACGCAATGCAGGCGGTCCTTCCGGTCTTCGCCAGAGTGCTTTCACTGTCGAAAGGGCCATCGCCTATATGCAGGAGCATCTGGCGGAGGATATTTCCCTTGCTGATGTTGCAGAGGCAGTTGGTACTGCACCATCCCATCTGAGTCGATTGTTCAGCCGCTACAACGGTGATACCTTCGTCCATGTCCTGTGCCGTCTGCGCATAGATACTGCCAAGAAGCTGCTCCGTACCAGCCAGTACAGAATCAAGGAGGTCTACACAATGGTGGGCTTCAACGATCAGGCATATTTCAGCCGGGTATTCAGAAAGTATGAAGGAACCAGCCCCCTGGACTTCCGTGCATTGCCGGAATAGATCCACAGGAGCAAAAAAATCCTTGATTACGCAAATATTTATCCATCCACAGTCGCTTGTTACAGGTCATCCTGTGTAGGTAGCGACATATCGC
>MIBM01000037.1:0-9713 GCA_001830645.1 Spirochaetes bacterium RIFOXYC1_FULL_54_7 | reverse complement strand
TTTTGATGCTCGTGCTGGCACTGGCGGCCGGATCATCAATGCTCTTCGCCGGCGGCAAGGGAGAAGCCCCAAGCGCAGCCCCGGCCGCAGATGCCAAACCCATCGTGCTGAGGTTGGCTGAAACCCATCCGGCGGACTACCCCACGAACATGGGTAACCTCAGATTTGCCGAACTGGTAAAGGAAAGGTCAAACGGACGAATCACCATCGAAGTGTATTCCGGCTCCCAGCTGGGACAGGAACGGGCCGTCATCGAGCAAGTCCAGTTCGGCGCAATCGATTTTACCCGGGTAAGCATTTCCCCGCTGGCAGCCTTCGTGCCGGTATTCAATGCCCTGCAACTTCCCTACCTGTACCGCTCTGAAGACCATATGTGGAAGGTACTCCTCGGTCCGATCGGCAAGGAACTGTTCGCCTCCCTGGAGCCATCCGGCTTCGTGGGTATTGGCTGGTTCGAGCCTGGCGCCCGCAATTTCTACAATTCCAAGCGACCGGTAGCCGTCCCTGCTGATCTGGCAGGCCTGAAGATCCGTGTCCAGGAAAGTGATCTTATGGTAGGTATGGTACAGGGTCTTGGTGCTGTAGCCACCCCCATGCCCTATGGTGAAGTGTATTCCGGACTCCAGACCGGCGTTATAGACGGGGCTGAAAACAACTGGCCCAGCTATGAGTCTACCAGCCATTTTGAAGTAGCCAAGTACTATACTGTAGATGAGCACACCAGGGTTCCAGAGATCATCATCGGTTCAAAAATCTCCTTGTCCAAGCTTTCACAGGCTGACCAGGATCTCATCAAGCAGGCTGCCATCGATGCCATTCCTTACCAGAGGCAACTATGGGCAGAGCGCGAGAAGGCTTCCGAGGCCAAAGTCAAGGCTGGAGGTTCCATCATCACCGTCGTGGCCGACAAAGGCCCCTGGCAGGCAGCCATGAAGGGCTTGTACGACAAGCAGCCCAGTGCTGTCCAGTACCTGGTCAAACGCGTCAGCGAAGTGCAGTAAACTGCGCACCTGATTCCGGGGCTCCGGGGCTGGCGTGTACGCCTACCCGGAGCCTGTCTTTAGCAGGATGTTGAAAAGCCGGTTGCTTTTCAACATCCTTCGTATTTGTTCGCGTTTCCTGCGAAACGCTGCACAAATAACATACTTTGGCAGGCTGTTGAATAATCGCGTACGCGATTTTCAACAGCCTGCTATTGGAAGGCACTGTTATGAGAAACGGTATAATCACTTTTTTCAATCTTGTGCACATCGGTCTGGTATACATAGCCAAGCTCATGATGGTAGCCATGGTTCTCATCATCTTCACCAATGTAGTGCTGCGTTATGTTTTCAACAGCGGCCTGATGTGGTCCGAAGAAGTAGCCCTGCTTCTGGCAGTGTGGTTCATCTTCATTGCCATGAGCCTTGGGGTCAAGCAGAACCTGCATATAAACATCTCGATCATCCCGGAAGGCAAGCTTCCACCCCGGCTCTCAAGGGTGCTGGATATCATAAAGAGTCTGGCAATACTTGTCCTGGCCCTTACCATGATGCTGGATGGCTGGAAGCTGGTCGGATTCACCATGCAATCAATAATGCCTGCCACCCAGTGGCCGGCGGGCCTGCTATATGCCATCCTTCCCATCAGCGCTGTCATCATGATCTATGAATCCATCATGGATATACTTGGCATTGATACAAAGGACGAGGCCGTTGACCGCTTCCTTGCGGGCAAAGGGTCCATCAACGATGTACTGGGAGGTTCCCATGGCTGACCAATCCATCGCTATCGTAATCCTGCTTGGATCATTCATAGTAATGCTCCTGGTACAGATTCCCATAACCTTCGCCCTTGCCGTAGCATCAGTAGCCACCGCCACCTACCTGGGCATACCTTTGATGGCGGTTGTCCAGCAGATGGTCCAGGGCGTACGCTCCTTCAGCCTCCTGGCCATACCCTTCTTCATCATAGCCGGTGAAATGATGGGACAAGGGGGCATCTCACGCAGGCTGATCCTGTTTTCAAACCTCCTGGTTGGACGTGTGCGCGGCGGACTGGCCCAGGTAAACTGTCTGGCAAGTATGTTCTTCGGTGGCATCTCTGGTTCGGCCGTTGCCGATGTATCATCGATAGGAACCATACTCATCCCCATGATGAAGAAGGACGGATACGATGACGACTTCTCGGTCGGGATAACAGTCACCAGCGCCTGCCAAGGCGTAATCATACCACCCAGCCACAACATGATCATCTATTCACTTGCTGCAGGTGGCGTGTCAGTTGGAAGACTGTTCCTGGGCGGCTTCATCCCTGGAGTCATGCTAGGACTAGGCCTCATGATCGTAAGTTACATCTTCGCGGTACGGAGGAACTACCCGAAGGGACGAAAATACTCATTGCGGGAGGCCGTTACCATCACCAAGGATGCCCTGCTCGGTTTGATGACTGCGGTAATCATCATGGGCGGCGTCATCTCCGGCGTCTTCACAGCCACCGAATCAGCAGCAATAGCCGTAGTCTATGCTTTCTTCATAACCTTCTTCGTCTACCGGGAGATACCCCTGGCGGCAATCAAGGGCATCCTGTATGGAGCGCTCAAGACCCTTGCGATGGTCATGGCACTGATAGCCGCCGCAAGCGCTTTTGGCTGGCTTATGGCCTACCTGCGCATCCCGGCTCTGGCTACCCAGGCCCTTCTGTCAATCTCCCACAACAAGATAGTACTCCTATTGCTCATCAACCTGTTGCTGCTCCTGCTGGGAACCATCATGGACATGGCTCCCCTGATCCTGATAACAACCCCGATACTCTACCCGGTCGTGGTTTCCGAGCTGGGTATGTCTCCGATCCACTTCGGCATCATGCTTATCCTGAACCTGGCCATCGGGCTTACCACCCCGCCGGTCGGCTCCGCCCTCTTCGTCGGCTGTGCCATTGGCAAGATCAGGATAGAAAAGGTCATCAAGACCATGTTGCCAATGTGGTTGGTAATGGTGATGGTACTCATGCTGATTACCTTCGTTCCGGCCATCACCATGTTTGTGCCCAACTTATTGATGCCCTGAAGCCAGGGAGGTAATACCTTGAGTTTTGAAACGGCCGCCCCATAAAGGCGGCCGATTCTCACAATACCATCTGCATGCAACCAGCTTGCCCCTATCCTCTTGCAGCCTTGGTCGCGGCCTCCCGTTCAGCCACCTTGGCCAGCCAATCCGGACCCACCGGCGTGCCCTGGTCCAGGCAGTACTTGTCCCAGACCGCCGCAAACGGCAGAGTCTTGGCTTCCTCCATCAGGGCTAAGCGCTCGGTGTTGCGTCCGGCCTTTTCGGCATCCCGGATCAAGGCAGAAGGCTCAAGGGCTGCCTCCAGCAGGGCTTTCTGCAGGCCCCGGGCACCGATGACCCAGGCCGCCACACGGTTGATCGACGCGTCAAAATAATCCAGGGCTATGTCGACCCTGGCAAAGGCGTTCTGTCTGGTTATCTCACGGCAGACATCTCGGACCTCGTCCGAAAAAAGAGCTACATGGTCGGAATCCCAGCGGACCCCCCGGCTGATATGCAACAGAAGACTGGGCACGAAGCCCAGCAGGGCGGAGATTTTGTCGGCGATAGCCTCGGTGGGATGGAAGTGGCCCATATCCAGGCACAGCTTGAGTCCGTGCTTTACTGCATAGCCCATGTAGAACTCATGACTGCCCACAACGTAAGCCTCACTGCCTATCCCGAACAGTTTGCTTTCCACGGCGTCACCGATAGTTCCCTCTGGCAGTTTCTCGGAAAAAACTTCATCCAGGGCACTTTGAAGCCTGGCCCTGGGGGCAGCCCTGTCGGCAGGAAGATCCTTGGAGCCATCGGGTATCCAGACATTGTTCACCGCTGGCGAACCAAGGGCCTCGCCCATGGCGCTGGCAATACGGCGGGAGGCCTTGCCGTGACGGATCCAGAAGTTACGTACAGCCTTGTCGCTACTTGCAAGGGTGTAACCCGAGTCAGCCAGGGGATGTGAAAAGAATGACGGATTGAAGTCAAGGCCCAGCTTGCGCTCCTTGGCCCAGGCTATCCATCTGGCAAAATGCTCGGGGGCAAGTTCGTCCCGGGTAATCTTCTTGCCTGCGGTCTCGGCATAGATGCTATGTAGGTTGAAACGCTTGGTGCCAGGCACCAGAGAGAAAGCCAGTTCGGCATCGGCGCGCAGCTCGTCGGCATTTCGTGCCCTACCTGGATAGTTGCCCGTGGCCAGGATGCCTCCACCCGACAGGCCGTCTGCGCCCTCGAAGCCGGTCACATCGTCGCCCTGCCAGCAATGCAAGGAGACAGGAACCTTGGCGGTGGCCGCCATTGCAGCGCCTGCATCAACACCAAGACCTGCATACCTGGCTACAGCCAGTTCGTAGGCTTTCTCCATTTCGTCCTTATCCTGGTAGGTCTTCATCATCATGCTCCTTCAGAAAAATTCGTGTGCCGGGCTGTTTGAACCAGACCAACAATCATGGACAATTCAGGTTCCGGTTGAAATTTTCGAGCGGTAGCGCTCCACTTCCCAATTGTTGATGAAATCTACCTGATCGGCAGTCATGTACCTGGGCCCACCAAAGGCTTCGGTGCAGGCGGCCACCTTGGCGGCATCGCGGAACAAGTCCACAGCCAGCTGTGCGCTCCGGTCATTACCCCCGATACCGAAAACACCAAGCCCCTTGATCGCTGCCAGTTTTGGCTGCCTACCATGGCGTTCTACAAATTCCTTGTAAGCTTTTCCAAGTTCCGTTACTGGTCCAGCGACAAACAGGAAATCACTACCGGCATACACAATGTGATCAGGACTGAAGGGCGACGCAACAGGCGCAAAAGCATCCCGCGATGCGCAGAGTCTGGCAAGTTCAACATCCACCGCAAAATGGACGCTCGCAGCTCGGCCACCAGCGGAAACCAGATCAGAAAGCATCTTGGTTGCTTCTGTAGCGGCAGCTCCTGCAGCCGCATCCAGGGCCAGGGGAGAAAAATCAGCCCAACGTGTTATCTTTGCCCTGATGCTTTCTGTAACCCGGCGGTACATGGAATCCACCCCGGCAATGCTGTCTGCATTCACAAAGATGCCGTGGTTCTGTAGAAGTATGAAACCGGGTGCCTTGCCTGTGCTGGCAACATGGGCAGCCCAGGCATCCTTGACGGTCCGGGACAGTATGTAACCTGGATTGGTGGACGGTATCCATAGACATTCAGCGCCGAACAGTTCCTTTGCAGCGGCCTCGCCCCTGGCAGAACAAGTGATACCGTTTACGAGGGACGGATGGGTATGCACCACGAAGGCGGCGGGCAACAGATCATGCAGCAGGGTTTCCACGCTTGGCCGCTTGTTTTCCTCCCCGGGGTAGCGGGCAGCCATCATATCGGCCAATACTGCACTCTCGCGCTCGTCCGGATCTCCAGGATAAGCAGAGGTCCAGATCGCAGCCAGCCTCCGCCTGTCCATCTTTACAAACCCGTCTTCAGTAATGGTTTCCAGAGCAGCGCCGGATCCCTTGATGTACAATTCATCAGCTGTCTTCCAGGAGGTGTTGCCCCCGCCGGCAACTACATAGGCTGGATCGGCACCGTAGCGCCTCGAGACCGAGATCAGTTCCTGTATGCTCATTAAACTTCCTCTATGACTTTATAATGCCTTGATCGCTTCAATCATTGCAACCACGGTCTCCGGAGCGACGTCGGCCTGTATGATATGCGCGGGAGCCATCAGGTAATTGCCGTCAAGACCCATCACCTGGTAACGGCGCTTTATCTCCTGTCGCAGAGCCTGGACATCACCGGATGGCAGCAGGACCTGCTGGTCTATGCCGCCGAAAAATGAAATCCGCTCTCCGTATTTCTGGTTGAGTTCTTCCGGATCGGAGCCAGGCACATTGGGCTGTACCGGGTTATAGACCGAGAAACCTATTTCGATGAAATCATCAACCAATGGGGCAACCGCTCCGTCGGAATGGATTATGTACAATACATCGGGATTTATTTCCCTGAGTTCCGCAATCATGCGGGCATAACGTGGTTTGAACTCCGCCCGCCACATATCCGGGGATATAAGCATCGAAGTCTGGGTACCAAGATCCTCGCCGAACCAGATGGCGTCTACCCCTGCTTCAACCAGTTGTCTGGCCAGGCCCAGGGTCCAGGCTTCCACCTTGTCGTTCAGTGCCTGTATCCAAGGTTCTTCCATAGCCATGGCCATCATGTATTCCTGCATGCCAGTAAGGTGCCAGGCCAGCTCGAAAATGGAAAGCTCGCAATCGCCGATTATGAAATAGTCATTTTTATACTTTGCTATATCACACCTGGCTTTAACGAATCGCCCCGGTGCATAGGCATCAGGAAATGCATACTTCTCGATTTCCTCAAGGGTAGATGCCTCGGCCAACGGGCAACGCACGACCTCCATATACAGCGGTGTCGGCTTCATGTGCATGCCGAACTCATTTTCGCTTATGTCACCGCTCGTCTTTTTTGGAACAAAGCCATCACGTACCGTTCCACCCACTATAACACAGTCACTACCCAGCGCGGTGCGTACCGCATTGGCCGAAATACGGTAGGTAAGATCCTCGTAATATGAGAGTGCATAATCGGCGGGAATACCAAGGGCTTTTGAAAAATGGTCGGTAAGGTTCCTGCACAGGTCAAATTGTACCGGGGGTCTGTCTGGCTTACCCGGTACAAGATGAAAGGCACGCAATACTCGTTCTCTGCTGTTCATTGTATTTCTCCTGCTCAATCCATATGGAAGACTTCGATCAGCGGGATCGAGACCGGCGATGAGTCCGGATTAGTCTGCATGACATCTGCCATGAAGGCCCACCAGCGCTTCACAATCTCAGTACTCCCAAGATCCTGTGATCCTGATGCACCTTCCTGTTTCTGGACAGCAAACAGGGTGTTGGTTTCCTCATCCAGGAAGATCGAGTAATCACGGACACCGGCCTCAGCCAACAGTCGTTTCAACTCCGGCCATATCCCGTCATGGCGCTTCTTGTATTCTTCCTTCATGCCTGGCAGAAGCTTCATCTTGAATGCCTGTCGTTTCATCTTCTACCTCCAAACCAATCAGGATCATCCAGCTTCATCTCTGGAGACTCAACCCCCTGAAGCACCTGGGATAGGCTTCAAGGCACTCGGACACTTCAAACCTTTTCAGGAGAAACCTGCTGTTGTCTTTTGAGTTTACGCCAGGACTTGGCCGTGTTCAGGAAACCAGGTAGCAATACTGCAACAATAAGCAGAGTGCCTGTAGTTATGATCATGGCCTTGGCTGACAAGTTGACCAGCCCCATGCCGAACTTCAGATACCCCACCAGGAAAATTGCCATCAGCACCCCGAAAAGGTTTCCCTTTCCTCCGGATATGGACACACCACCAAGCACCACCAGAGTTATGACTTCCATGTCATAACCCAAGGCAATATTGGGCCGGGTACTTCCGATACGGGAGGTAAGTAAAACCGAAGCGATGCCGCAGAACAGCCCCATGAGGGCAAAATTGATGAACCGTATACGTTCGACATTCACACCACTGAATCGCGCTGCTTCTTTTGCATTTCCTATGGCATAAATCTTCCGCCCGAAACGGGTCCTGTGCAGCACAAAGCCCATAACCAGCGCAAGAATCAGGAAAAAGACCAGGCTGAAGGGAATAAAGGTATCACCTACATAACCTTGACCAAAGTAAGCGAAAGATGCCGGATACTGGGTATAGGCCTTGTCGCCAAGCACAGCCTGGGGTATACCCCGGAAGATGGACTGGGTAGCAAGGGTTACCGCGATGGCCGGCATGCCGACTTTGGTAACAAAGATGCCATTGAACAAGCCAGCCGCCAGGCCAACCAGCAACCCTATGACCACCAACGAAACCGTACCTGCACCATTGGCCGAAGCGTAACCCATTGCAAAGGAACTCAGGGCAATGATCGAAGCTACGGATATATCTATGTCTCCGGCCATGATGATGAAGATCATGGGCAAGGCCATCACGGCTTTCTCGGTGAAGGTGAAAGTGGTATTCAGCAGATTGAAGGCATCCAGAAAATATGGTGTTATGTTTATGAAATACGCAAATACAAGAATCAGCAACAAACCAAGAATTACTTCCCACTGGGTGAATAAAAGTATGAGCCGTTCCTTGAGGCTGCTTTCGTCTATGAGGCGGGTGGTACTCACCAGCTTCCTGCCTGGCTCTTCCTTCATGGGGGATTGTGTTTCACCCATTATGACAACCTCTCCTGCAATAATTTATGCGCCCTGCGCCTGCTTGATAACGTGTTGACAAGCATGGCAAACAGAACTATGGCTCCCTGGATGAGCAATTGGTAAAATGGCGACAGATTGATTACAGGCAGGGCATTGTTGATAATGCCGATGAACAAGGCCCCAAGGATGACCCCAGGTACCGCCCCCGAACCACCAGCTATGCTGACTCCACCTATAACGCAGGCAGCTACTGTCTGCAGTTCAAAACCCGTAGCCGTTTCGTTCACTGCCGCTGCATAGCGCGCGGTCCACATCACACCTGCCAGACCGCTCACCATCCCGCTGAGGGTAAAAATCATCATGTTTATCTTGCGCTCGTTTACGCCTACGAACTTGGCGGCTGTCTTGTTACCGCCTATCGCGTAGACTTCACGACCGCTCCGGGTGTAGTTGCTCAGATAATAGAGTGCTACGGAAACAAGCAGGCCCCACCAGATGAGGTTACTGATACCAAACAGGTTGCCGTGGGGCAGTTTCATATACGATTCGGTCATCTCGTGGGCGGTAACCCATTGCCCCTTGCTAAGTACAAAGGTAAGCCCACGGAAGACACTCAGGGTTCCAAGCGTAACGATGATGGGTGGCACCTTGCCAAAGGCCACGATAAAACCGTTCAAGGTTCCCAGAGCGGTACCGATCACCACACCCGCAAGCAGGACCACGATTGCCGGTATGGCTGGGTTGGCCTCGTTCATCAAGGACGCGGCCATTCCGGACAAACCGATCATCGATCCAACAGACAGATCTATGCCGCCAGCCAGTATCACGAAGAACTGCCCCAGGGATACCATCACCAGGATGGAGGTGTCATTCACAATGCGCTGGATATTCTTCCCTGATACAAAACCAGGAGATCTGAGAGTTACAATAGCCAGCAAGAGAAGTATCAGGAGTACAAGGCTCGTTTCACGCCTGCCCTTCAACTTCCCCATATTCAGCTTTGCCACCAGCGGGAACTTGTTCATGCCGCACCTCCGGTGGCCACATTGCCGGTAGCCGCACGTATGACCTTGTCGGCATCGGCCTCATCCCTGCCGAACTCCGCTTCCAGGATGCCTTCATGCATAACCAGTATCCTGTCAGCCATGCCCAGTATTTCCGGTAGCTCCGATGATATCAATATTACAGCCAGACCTTCGGATGCCATCTCCGATACAAACTCGTGCACCGCTGCCTTGGTGGCCACATCTATGCCCTTGGTCGGTTCATCCAGAATCAAGATACGCGGTTTGGTCGCCAGCCACTTTGCCAGCACCACTTTCTGCTGGTTACCCCCGGACAGGGTATCAACATCTACATGCCACCCGGCAGACCGTATTTCCATTTTACTGCCGTAGGTCTCGGTGATTATATTTTCCCGCTTCCTGTCCAGAATGCCAAAAGGAGATATGGCATCTATCTGGGGAAGCGTAGTATTCCTTGCTATGCTCATCTGCAGGAT
>MIBM01000036.1:6370-16617 GCA_001830645.1 Spirochaetes bacterium RIFOXYC1_FULL_54_7 | reverse complement strand
GTGCAGGATCTGGAGACGCGCAAGCGTCTGGCAACAGCCTGCAACGGCCAGCAGTTCGTGGGCCAGGCTCCGGTTGTCGTGGCAGGGTGCGGACTCATGCCCGACCGAATCATGCGCTGCGGCATGCCCGGTGATCCCATCGACCTAGCCATAGCAATGGAGCATCTGGCCTTGGCGGCCACAGCTGAAGGCCTCGGCACTTGCTGGATAGGAGCCTTTGAACAGAACAAGGTACGGGATGTGCTGGGCATACCGGAGACGGCCAGGGTTGTGGAGGTGATGACCCTTGGATATCCCGAAGATGCCCCGAGTCCCAAGAAGCGCAAGGCCCTGGACGAGATAGTCTGCTACGATAGCTGGAAGTAAACGGTACTGATATCGGGTTTGTATGATGTGCCTGTTTCAGTGGATACGGGCGTTCATGCAGGTCATGGCTTTTACTATGCTGAAGCCTTCCGAAAGGTAAAGGTCGAGGGCGCTGCGGTTGTCGGTATTGACGGCCAGGAATACGCGGTTGAAGCCGTTCTGGTTGGCCAGTGATAAGGCAAATCTGACCAGGGCACGACCCAGACCGCGGCTGCGGTGCTCTTTGTCCACCGAGATAGTCCCGATGAAGCCAGCCTTTTCCTCATCATCGTGCTCCAGACGGAGTGTACCGCAAGGCTGGCCGTCAGGTGATTGCAGCAGTATCAGGCCACCAGGCAGGTATTCAGCGGATCGGGTAAAAGCCTGCAGATCTTCTACCCTGGCATCCGAAGAACCTTTGAGTTCCCTGAAATTCCTGTTGCGTACTTTGATGAAATTCTCAAGTTCCGGCAGGCAGTTTGATTCCAGTTGTCTGAATGTATAGCCTTCCGGAAATAGTGGCTCCGTCCCAGTCTCTGTCCCTGTCCTTGTCACAGTCCTTGTCACAGTCCTTGTCACAGGTCCAGGTTCCGTTCCAGGTCCAGGAGTGACAGGAGCATTGCTCCGGGACGCCTGGACCCTGGCTTCCATCAGGAAGACTGTGCGCTCGTAGCTAAAACCTGAATCCTTCAGCGTGGCAATTGTTCCGGGCAGGAGTTCAGGAACAAACAGGTAGCATTCATCAATATCCTCAGGCAAAACCGCAAAGCCGGCTTTGCATAATAGGCCATAGGCCTCAGCGTCGGCTTCGGCCAGTGCATGCAGGACGGCTACCCTGGCTTTCCGCGTTGCACGGAAACTTGAATTGGCAATGAAGGCTGCCGCGCCAGCAACTGTCCCGGAGGAATCCACCAGTGCACAGGATGGATAGTCATCGCCGAAACTCCAGTCCTGCCCTGGGATGAACGAATCATCATGTTCCTTCCCGTAGGCTTTGCAGTATTCCAGGAAGCTGACTGCCAAAGGGTGGGTAGCATCGCCGATGTGTTCAACTTTCAGCATGGGCTATTGCTCCTTCGAGCAGGAAACTCTAGTCTCCGGATTTCCTGGATGTTGCTCTTCCGCCCAGCACATTGGTTCCCCATACGCCGGCTATGATCATGATGCCCCCTAGTATATCGGTTGGCCGGATGGCTTCGTTGCGGAAGGCCAGCCCGGCTATCACCGATACCAGGGTGGTCAGGTTTGCAAACACCGCGGCCTCGGGTGACTTCAGTTTTGACAGGTTGTAGTTGATGAGGAAGAAAGCCACCACGCTGGACAGTATGCCCAGGTACAGTATCGATGAGATGGATGCCGGACCCAGCCTGGACAGGAGGTCCGTGCCGCCAGCCATGATGGTTCGTACGGCGAAGATGCCACCGAAGGTGATGACGGCGAACCACATCATGAAGAAGGTCGTCTCCGCTGGCTTGAAGGAGCGTGAACTTCTGCGGGACATGATGTTGAACGAGGCGGCACAGAGCATGGACAGGACCAGCAGTACTATGCCCAGTGGTTGCCCGCCAACAGCCCCGTATGCACGGAAGGAGACAACCACCAGTACTCCGGCAAAGGACAGCAGGGTGGTGGCTATCTGAAGGGGCTTGAGCCTTTCCTTGAGTATGAAGGCCGCCATCACGGTTACCATCACTGGGATGGCCGACAGGATGATGCCTGCGGTGGATGATTCCACCCGGCGTATACCCTCGGTTTCAAGAATGAAATACAGGAAGGGTTGGAAGAGGGCCGTCAGGAAGAGGGTTTTCAGATCCTTGCCCCGGTAATCCAGCTTTGTGAAGCCCATCAGTACCAGGGCACTCATGACCAGGGCGGCGGTCAGGAAGCGCAGGAAGATGAGTTCCTGGGGGGCTATATCGTCCAGGGCGTTCTTGGTAAAGAGGAAGGAAAACCCGAAGATGGTGCTGGCTCCGATACCTGCTAGGTAGTTGCGTGTTCTGGCCATGATGCGTCATCCTACCCTTTTACCGGTCCCTGAGTCAGTACCCTGATGTATACTGGATTCCAGTCAGTCAGATACGGAGGCCCCGATGCAGCATGAAATCAATACGCCCAGGGATTTACTGGGATCCGATGGGCGGATCACCGAAGAAGGCTGGGCCAGGAGGCCATATTGGCGCTACGATCGATCGAAGATAAAGGCGGGCTGGCACCGCATCAAGGAATGGGACTATTACTCCATCCTTTCCCAGGATGGTCGTTTCGGCATCACTATGACCATGAGCGACCTCGGTTATGCGGGCATGTTTGCCCTGTGCTTCCTGGACTTCCAGCGTGGATATTTCAGACAGGTAGATACCCTCAAGGCCTTCACCATGGGCAGGACGGGGTTTTCACCTGACAGCGATGCCGGGCGGGTAGCCTTTGAGGATGCGAACCTGAAGCTTGATTTCGAGTACGTCCCCGGCAAGCGGACCCTCAGCTTCAGTGCGCCTGGCCTGGTCGATGCCGATGGCAATGCCGGACTGGAAGGCCAGGTTGAACTGGAACAGCCAGCTGAACTGGAGAGCATGAACATTGCCACCTCCTGGGCAGAAAACAGGCAGGCCTTCTACTACAACCGCAAGATAAACTGCATACCTGCTTCCGGGGGGTTCAGCCTGGGTGGCAAGGACTATGGTTTTGATCCGGCCAAGGATTTTGGTACCCTGGACTGGGGGCGTGGTCGTTGGACCTACCGCAACCGCTGGTACTGGGGCTCAGCCTCAGGCTATATCGAGGGCGTGCCTTTTGGCTGGAATATAGGTTATGGTTTTTCCGACCGTAGCCCTGCGTCCGAGAATATGCTGTTCTACCGTGGCAAGGTCCACAAGCTGGAAGAAATCCATTTCCACATAGATACAGCGGACTATATGAAGCCCTGGCGTTTCACCAGTTCGGATGGCCGTTTCGAACTGGATTTCAAGCCCCTTGTGGACAGGACTTCAAACACGGACTTGAAACTGATCCGCTCGGAACAGCACCAGACCTTTGGAGAGTTCAGTGGAACCGTGGTTCTTGATGATGGAACCCGGATACAGGTCGATCGCCTGCTTGGCTTCGCAGAGGATGTATTCAATTGCTGGTAATCCTGCGAAGTGTAAAGACCAGGTAAAATCTCTTTTTTTTTGTTCTATTTGCATGTTGGAATTGTTGATATTTTCCGTTTGGGAGAATTTATGACAAGAATCGTTGGATTGATGTGCGTACTGTCTCTGGTCATTGCTGTAGCCTCAGCCCAGCAGCCAGGGATGGGCGGTGGACCAGGCAGTGTTCCGGGCGGAGGCGCGCCTATTACACCTGGCATGCCGCCACCCAGCGGCCAGGCTCCAGGTGTGCAGCCAGGCGCACGGCAAGGTGGACAGAACTCCCATACTCCTGGCGCAGGACTTGTATCCATTGCCAAACTGGAAATCCGCACAACCTCCATTGGTGTGGCCGGCCGGCTTGAACCGGCCAGGCGCATAGGCCATACCGTAAGCATATCTGGTTTTGTGGATACCATCCATGTGAAGGTGGGGGAGCGGGTCAACGAAGGGCAGGCTTTGGTTACCTTGAGTCGTGATGCTCCGGGTGAGGTCTTCCGACCTCTGGTGGTTGCTTCACGCATACCCGGTCGGGTTTCGGAGATACACCTTATGGAAGGTTCGGAGGTAAAATCCGGAGCTGCAGCGGTTACCGTTATGGACGATTCCGGATACAGGCTTGTGGCAGCATTGAGCGACAAGGACGCCTTCAGGGTGGCTGCCATTGGCAGGGCAACCGTAACAGCACGCTCTGCGGATGGTGTCAACCTGCGTGGCAACCTTGAGGGTGTCGCGGCTGAACCGGATTACAGTACCGGTCTGTTCAGTGCCACCCTGCGCTTTCCAGCCCAGACGGGAGCAAGGATAGGCATGGTGCTTTTCATGGATCTGCCCGTCGAATCGATCCGTGGACAGTTTGTAAAGCAGGAACTCATAGTCCGCCGCTTTGGCCGCAGTGTCATGTGGACCATCGATGAGGCTGACAAACTGAAACTGGTGCAGGTGACTACCGGCAAGCCGTACGATGATGAGCTGCTTGTCACCGATGGGCTTCCCCCGGGAAGCCGCTACCTCAACCGTCTGGATGGGAGTGAGCGGGAGGACCTGAGCCTCCAGGAGTATCTCGGAGCCTTACGGAGGGGTTCCTGAAATGCTCAAGCTGATCTTCAAAAAGACCACTGGCTTCATCGTGTTCTCGATTCTGCTCTGTGCCCTGGGTGTGTGGCTGGCTACGCAGTTGCCGGTGATGATGTATCCCCAGACCCGCAGGCCAATGGTCACGATACGCTTCAGTCATCCCGGCATTTCAGCGGTGGATTTCCAGCAGGAATACGCAGGAGGGATAGAGCCACGGTTGGCCGCCCTGGACAGCGTCGACATCATGGAGACCACCTACTCCAGCGATTCCAGCACCATCACCATTACCTTCGACTGGGAGATAAAGAGCGATGACGCCAGAGGTGTCGTCGAGTCGACGATGTTCTCAATCAACAGCGGCCTGCCGTCTGAAATCAGGGATGCCTATACCATCCGTTTCCGGGAAGGGGAAAACGCTGGTTTCATCGTAATGGGCGCCACCTCCGCCAGTACCCCACCGGAAAAACTGATGGAATTGCTGAACGCCAACGTGGAACCTCGGCTCAGGGGCATTCACGATGTCGAGGAGTTCACCCTTTCTGGTCTGGAAGAGCTCCAGGTGACCGTTACCCTTGACCAGAGCTCCATGCTTTCATATGGAATCACCATAGTAGACGTGAACAATGCCTTCCAGGCCGGTTTGTCGCCCCAACCCCTTGGAACCCTCAGGGAAAGTGGTAACCGTTACAGTGTGCGCTTTGACAGGGAGGAACGCGACCTGGCGGCCTTGCCCCGCCTGGAGATAAAGCGCATAGGCGATACCCTGGTTGCCCTTGAGGACATTGCAGAGATAGACATACGCTACTCGGTTCCTGGCCGGGTATTCCTGATAGAAGACCGTCCGGCCATCCAGATAAGCCTTACGCCCATAGAGGGTGGCAACCTCAACCGCATGACAGACGAACTGCTGGACATCATGGGAGCTGCCCGTGATTCCGGTCAGTTGCCGGATGACACCAGCTTCGAGCTGTATGTAGACCCTGCCAAGTACATCAACCGGTCCATAGACCAGGTCATCAAGGCTGCCCTCATAGGTGGATCCCTGGCCATTCTTATCATCTTCCTCATACTCGGCGAACCCAGGAATACCCTGATCATAGCCTTGTCACTACCGGTTTCCATCATGCTGTCGTTCATACTCATGTCGGTCTTCAACGTGTCACTGAACCTGATATCCTTAGGGGGTTTTGCCCTGGCGGTGGGCATGATCGTCGATTCGACCATAGTCATAATGGAAAACATCCACCGTTGGCGCCGGGAAGACAAGCGGGTACTCAACTCAACCATGTGGAAGCATATAGTCATGGATGCCACCAGGCAGGTCCGCGCTCCCGTCATAGCATCCACCCTGACCTCGGTACTGGTCTTCCTGCCCCTGTCATTCTCGGCTCCTCTGGCCAATGCCATCCTGGGTGACCAGGCCAGGACAGTGGTCTTTTCCCTCATGTGCTCCTTGTTCGTGTCCCTGAGCCTGGTGCCTGTAATCGCCTATTTCCTGTTCAAGGGGACGGGAAAACAGAATGTGGACCATCTGCAGGCCCGTGGCTTTGCACGGCTGTCAGAGCCTGTCATAGGGGCTATCATCAGGGGCTACCGCAGGATACTGCGTTTGATCATAGGCCGGCGGATCACGGCTTCACTGTTCCTTGTTGTGACCTTGGCGGTTATGGTGCTGGCCGTGGTAACCCTGTTTCCGAAGATCCCCAAGGAAATCATGTCCAAGCCACAGTCCGACCGGGTGGTGCTCTTCTTCAGGCACAACGATTATGAGTCGTCGGTGGATATCATTGAAAATCTCCTGCCGGAGTTGCGGGAGCGGACAGCTACCGCCCTTTCAGGTCTGCGCTACCGAAGCTATGCAAACATATCCGGGCGCTTCAACCAGTTGCTCCTTGATTTCAACAGTCCTGAACAGGTCGCGGAGGCCATAGCGCAGCTTGAACAGGCCTTCATCAGCGAAGGCCCCTGGTATTTCAACATCCAGTCCTGGGATCCCGCGGCCCTGCCTTTACCCCAGGTCTTTGCCTTGCAGCTAAGCGTATACGGTGCGGACTCTACCCAGAAGGTCGCCATCCTGGATGACATGCAGCGCCTGCTCAATGAATCCAGACTATACAGCAGGGTCTTTGTCCGCCCTTCGCCTTCCATGAGCAACGAGCTGATCCTGAGCCCGCGGAATGAGGTCTTAAGGGGTTTCCCGGGGTTGAGTGTCTCCACCCTGACCACCCTGGCCAGGCGGGTGCTCGGGGGTACGGTTGCCATTACTGTATCAGATGGTACCTATGAAGTACCGGTAAGCGCGGAGTACCCGGACACAATGCTGGATTCCCGGGACAAGTTGGCGGATTTCCTCATACCCTGGGGTAGATCGTACCTGCCTTTCAAGCATTTTTTCGATTTCGAGTCAAGTTCGGGGGTATCCCAGATCTATTCCGAGAATGGAGAACTTGCCTTCAGGTTGTATGCGATGGTGAGTTCTGACATAACCGATGCAGAGCGTCTGCGGAAGGAACAGGAAACCAAAGCCCTCTTCGCCGACAAACTGGAACAGCCTCCTGGCTACAGCTATGCCTTCGATAATCCACGGATAGAGATAGATGACTCGATCCGTTCCCTCTTCGTGGCCATGGGTATCTCGATCCTGCTTATTTACCTTCTGCTGTGCTTCCAGTTCAATTCCCTATGGATACCCCTGATAATCCTGGTAACCATACCACTGGGCTTTGTGGGGGTGGTAATATCCCTGTACCTCTTCGGTTCTACCCTCAACCTCAATTCCCTGCTGGGAACCATACTCCTTGGCGGTATCGTAGTGAACAATGCCATCATCATGATCGATTTCTACCTGCAGATCAGGAAGGATCATCCAGACCACCTCAGCGCCATCGAGGCCACCGCCGGCCTGCGCTTCCAGCCAATACTCATAACCACTCTGACCACTATTTTTGGCATGATGCCCATAGCTGTTGGTTTTGGCTCCGGCTCGTCCATACTCCAGCCCTTGGGCATAGCGGTGTCCGGCGGCCTGGTGTTGTCATCCTTCCTGACCCTCTTCGCCATCCCGGCCATACTCAGCTTCTGGAGATACAATCCATGAAACCCACTGTAGCTCTTCTTGTGCTTGTCCTGTACTGTCTTCCCCTCCAGGCCGAACCGCTTGGTTTGTCCCTTGATGAGGCTATGGAGTTGGCGGTTGCAAACAGTCAGGTCATCCATGATCAGGAGAATGTCGTGGCCAAAGCCCTCAGGAATATGGACAACTCCTGGAATCTATACCTTCCGGGAGTTACAGCCGACCTGATTGCCAGCTATAAAGATTCCATATTCTATCCTTCCCAGACAAGCAGGAGTGTTTCGCCTCTGTCCACATCATTGAAGATGGATATCAAACTATCGCTGGATACTAAAAGCCTGTTCGAACGCAAGAAAAGAGGTGATGATTATGCCACCGCACTATTGCTTGCCCAGGAGGTCCAGCGGAAGTTTGTCATGGGGGCTGAGAAGGACTATTTTTCTCTGGTCGCCTCATCCCTGGATGTAAATAACAGCCTCCGGACGCTTGATCTGGACGAAGAGCTGTACCGACAGACCAAGGTCAGGTTCGAGAGGGGGCTGGAGCCCGAGCTTTCCCTGTTGAATGCTGATTTGAAGCTCCAGGGTACAAGGACAGCTGTGATGAGTTCGCAGGCCGCCTATGACAAGAAGGCCATGGCCTTCAGACGCCTGATCGGTCTTGAACCACAAATCATGTTCACCCTTACTACGCCTCTGGCCTTTACAGAACTGGATGCAAAAAACATCGAAGACCTATTGAGGGCCATAGAGGCGCGGCTTGACCTTGAAATCAAGCGTATGGCAATAGAAGCATCGACTGTAGCCATCAATCGTTATCATGCCATTACACGGCTACCTCTTCTTTCACTAGGCAGCAGTCTATCATACGGTTTGAGCGATTTTTCTGTCCCCTCAGATGGATTCTCGATCAGTGCCGGTATCAGCTTCGGTGTTGATGCCTGGATTCCCGGTTCGCAGAAAGATCTTGCATACCGATTGCTGCTGGAAGAGCGTGAACAGCAGGTTGTGGAATATGACCGGATGCTTGAAGCTGCCAAGGAAAAGGTAGAAGACCTCACAATAGACCTTTCGCTGAAAATCAACGACTTACGTCTCACCGAGGCAAAACTGGCCTTGGCTGAGCGGATACATGCCCAGACAAGAACTGCTTATGATCGCGGTACTGTTACCCTGTATACCCTTGATGATGCCCAGAATAAGGTTGAAGTACAGCGTCAGGCGCTGGTATCAACCAAACTGGCTTACTTGCAACTGGTAATTGATATCGGCTATGCACTAGGCGTGGATTGGCGATCCCTGATCGGCCTGACCAGTTAGGTAGGTGTCTCCAATGTGTTGTTCTGATATAGTCGGACCTGGTTGCCAGGCTATGATCACACCACTGTCGCCAACAAGTGCATGATCCGGTTTCAATGTCGGCTCATGGATACCGCCTGGATTATTCTGTTGACGCTTCCATTTCCATAACCTATGCTTCTGGCCATTCATGATTGGAGGCGCTCGATGGCAGCACTATCCTTTGACAGGTTTTTCAGATTAAGTGCATATAATGATGAAGAAACCCGTTTCAGGGCCAAGGCCTTGGCCGGGATCCTTACGGGCCTTGTCTTTCTCACAATGCTACTGGCTGCAGTGATTCCAAACACCGGGCAACGCATTGCCGTAGGTGTGATCCTGGTCATTTCCATGATCTGCATGGTGCTGGTCCGGGGAGGCAAGCTTGAAATCGCGGTACTTGCAATCATTGTAACCGTGGCTCTTGTATCGTATGCTTCCATATTCATGTCCAGCTTCAAACATAATCTGGAGATCTACAATCTTGGATTGTTTGGCTTGTTCACCTTTGGTCTGGTCAGCCTCATAGCACGGGGCAGGCTACCGTTTTACCTGATGGCCATTCTTGGATACATCGCCATGGGTGGTCAGCTTCTACTGAGACGCCTCCCTTCCGGCGGACCCATGACGGCTGGAAATGTGTCGGGTTATTTTGTGGTTGTCATTCTGTTCACGCTGTCATTTTTCATTCTCATGGGACTTGCCGACAGGAACCGCAGGTTGGTGGCCGAATCGGTCCTTCTTGCCACCAAGGAAAGCCGGAAGGTTGAAGTCTATGCCTCCATCCTGGATGATGCCAGAAAGAGCCTGAATGCCGGCACAGGCCTTACCGCCAGCGCCGAGCATACCAATGAATTGGTACAGGAGATTCTGGAACGCAATGATGCGGTCCGGGACAGCCTGGATGCCCTCCAGGTAGAAGCCAGGAAGGTTCAATCCGCTGCCAAGGCCATGGCCGCAGCCTCAAGCTCAACAAGTACTGCCGTAAGCGATCAGGTAGCGGTTATCGAGGAGACCAGTGCGGCGGTGGTCCAGATGACGGCGTCCATCGAGGCCATTTCCCGGATAGCCCAGGAACGCCAGGCTGCCATAGCAGAGCTTGCCCGGGGTGCTGCCCGGGGTGCCCAGGCTATAGCCAAAGTAACCGAGGCCATGGATGGTCTCAAAGCGCGGGTAGTGGATACTGGTGAGGTGGTCAAGGTAATCAAGAAGGTCGCCAGCCAGACCGGGCTGTTGGCCATGAACGCATCCATAGAGGCAGCCCATGCAGGGGAGGCCGGCGGCGGTTTC
>MIBM01000036.1:966-6339 GCA_001830645.1 Spirochaetes bacterium RIFOXYC1_FULL_54_7 | reverse complement strand
CAGACGAAACTGCCCTGAATGCCAAAATCATTGCAGAGACCCTTGGTGGTGTCACCGCATCCATAGGCCAGGCCGCTGGTACCAATGAAGAAGCTGCCCGGGCCTATGATACAGTCCGCACCGAGATAGACAAGGTAGCCAATGCCATCAGTGAGATTGCCTCGGGCGTTTCCGAGTTGTCTTCAGGAACGAACGAGATAAACAAGGGTACCACCCAATCGGTAAATGCCACCCAATCTGTCCGGGAGGCAGTTATCGCTGTGGGGGATCATGTACTGGAAGTGGATTCAGGCATAGGAGCCCAGGAAAAAGCGGTTACCTCCATTGTGGCTACCATGAGGGAAATGACCGAGCGTCTTTTCGGGCTGGCGGAAGAGGCCGTCAAGGTCAAGGATGCGGGGGTTTTGAACCAGTCAGCTATAGGGGAGCTAGGCCGACGGCTCGAATCCATACACGAGCCCCAAGAGAAAGGAATCAGCGTCAAAGATCCGCCGGCGCTCCTGGGTTAAGCCGCAATCACCGATTATCCGGCAGGCGCTTCGGAACCCTTCCAGGCGCTGGTTGCCAGGAAAAGGAAGGCCCGGGATTTCAGGAATCCCGAACCTCATGAACCAGGGCTTCAGAACCAGGGCTTGCCAGGCAGGAATACCCCGGTTCAGTAGCCCTACATATTCTTCCAGAATTTATAGTAGGTCTTCTCTACTTCCTCAAGGGACAGCAGCGGGTAGAACCTGGTCTTGTCCTTTGATGCGAACATGAAGCCGTGGCGCAGGAACTTGTAGGAGATGCGGTCAACCGGGCAATCCAGGGATAGACCCTTGGTGTTCTTGCCCGGCTTGCTCCGTACTTCCATGATGGCTTCACGCAGGCGGGCGGGGTGTATGCCAGGCACGAAACTACGGATGAAGGGGTTATCCTGGAATTCCTTGATAAAGTCGTCCACGTTGAACTCCAGCTGGGCATAGAACATCTTGGGTGCGCCTTTCGGCATCTCCGGGTCAGTGATGAACTTGGCGTACTCCAGGAAGTTGTATTTGGTCAGGACCATCATCTTTATGGGGTTCACCTCAAGAATGATCCGCATTTCGTCCCCGCGCATCTTGGGATCATAGTCGGCTGATTCAAGTTCCACGAAATCGCCCAGGGAGTTGCAATAGTACAGTTTTCCCAGAGCATCGTAATCAACATGCTCCAGGGTACGGTAGCTTGATATGAACTTTGTGGCCTTTGGCCTGCCGTCTTCGTGGGGCTTCAGATCGTCAAAGGCGTGGTCTATATGGAAGTAAGGATGCCGGTAGGTAGGGTCCACCTCCACAAAGATGAGGCGACCCTCGAAGTAGCGGGTGGAGCCCTGGGTATAGTGCTTTGCGAATTGTGCCGGATCCATCTGGCTGGCTATCAGCGCATGATTGGGATGGATCACCATGTACAAGTGCCTGTCTTGGTTCATGTCATTACCCCCAGTAAGTCTTGAGTATAGGAGCGATCACCAATGATATGATCGCCATGAGTTTGATGAGAATGTTCAGTGCCGGACCGGCAGTGTCCTTGAACGGGTCGCCGACGGTATCTCCGACCACCGCGGCCTTGTGGGCATCCGAGCCTTTTCCGTATTTGCGTCCTTCTATCAGTTTCTTGGCGTTGTCCCAGGCACCGCCCGCGTTGGACATGAATATGGCCATGAGTACGCCTGTTACGGTAACGCCTGCCAGCAGGCCAGCCAGCATGGCTATGCCCCCCAGGAAACCCACAGCAACGGGGCTTATGGCCGCTATGGCACCGGGAAGTATCATCTTGGCAAGCGCCGCTTTGGTGGATATGTCCACGCAGGCACGGTAGTCAGGTATCTCTGTCTCGTCAAGTATGCCTGGTTTTTCCCTGAACTGCCTGCGCACCTCTTCTATCATCGCGAAGGCCGAGACACCTATGGCGTCCATGGCCAAGGCAGAGAAGAGGAAGGGAATCATGCCGCCGACAAACAACCCTACCAATACCTTGGGACTGGTTATATCGAAGCTGAACGGCACGCCCCCGGTAGCCGACTGGGTAAAGGCACTGAACAGTATGATGGCGGTAAGTGCAGCCGAGCCGATGGCAAAGCCCTTGCCTATGGCAGCAGTGGTGTTGCCCACTGCGTCAAGCTGGTCGGTTATTTCCCTTACATGGGGATCCATTGCCGACATGACAGCCAAACCGCCGGCATTGTCGGCGATAGGGCCATAGGCATCCACGGAAAGCTGTATGCCAAGGGTTACCAGCATGCCAAGGGCGGCCATACCTATTCCATACATTCCGGCCAGGGAAAAACTACCCAGAATAGCTCCGGCTATGACGATGATGGGCGGCATGGTAGACATCATGCCTACGCCGAGTCCGGTTATTATGGTCGTTGCAGGTCCTGTATCACAGGATTTGACAATCTTGCGCACCGGCGAGGTATCGGTACCGGTGAAGAATTCGGTAAGAAGGCCTATGGCTGTGCCTGCGGCAAGTCCCAGTATCGAAGCCATGGCGACCCGTATGGCACCGACACCGTCTTCGAAGGTTCCATTGCCCATCACTGCCATGGCCAAGGGGAACATGAGAACGCCAGCCAAGGCAGCGGCACCGAAGGTTCCTGCATTCAGAGCCGCCTGGGGTGATTTGCCAGGCTTGGCTCGCACAAGGAAGGTTCCGGCTATCGACGCTGCTATTCCTGCGGCAGCCATGAGGATGGGCAGGACTGCCAGGCGTATGCGAAGGGTATCTGATGCCACAACATTGGCGCCAAGTATGACACAGCCAACTATGGATCCAACATATGATTCAAAGAGGTCTGCACCCATGCCCGCCACATCACCGACATTGTCGCCAACATTGTCGGCTATAACGGCAGGGTTACGTGGATCGTCTTCAGGGATGCCGGCTTCAACCTTGCCTACAAGATCGGCGCCTACATCCGCCGCCTTGGTGAAGATGCCACCACCTACCCTGGCAAAGAGGGCTATGGTGGAAGCCCCAAGGCTGAAACCGGACATGATGGGGAAAATAGTGCCATGCAGGGCCGGCAGGCTGTCGCCAAAGATGGCAATGCCCGCAGCCATTACGGCAGTGAGGCCCAGAAGGGCAAGACCGACCACCGTCATGCCCATCACCGAACCGCCGGTAAACGCCACCTTGAGGGCGGTTTCCAGGTTTTCCACGGCGCCCATGGCCGTTCTGGAATTGGCTGCGGTGGCTGTTTTCATGCCGAAATAGCCGGCAGCCGCCGAGCAAAGGGCTCCAAGCAAAAAGGAAACAGACTGCAGTCGGAGGGCTCCCGTGTTGGCTACGGCAAGGAATGTTGCAACAACCAGAACGAAGGGCACGAGTACAGTATACTCCCGCTTCAGGAAAGCCTGGGCTCCTTCCGCTATATAACCGGCGATGCGCTGCAGGGCCTCGATACCCACTGGACGTCTGTGTATCCAGATGCTTTTCCGGATTGCATAGATCAGAGCAGCGGTGCCTCCGACAAGTGCCGCTATCAAGGCGGTATTGATCATAGTCGTCATGCCTCCAGAAGGAAAGCGGAGTATCGTGGCAATCGCGTCCTTTGCCGGAATGCAGTATACTCTGCGTGGAACGGCTATGCAATTGTACATCTGCAGCCTGCCCGTGTCCGGCAATCCAGGACCTTGCTGCGGATGGAGCAGGAATACATGGGAATGGTGGTAAGCTAGTGATGGTCGGAGAGTGACGGCAAGAATGAAGCGATCGATAGCAGTTTTCATACCCATCCTTGTCTTGTTCCTGGTTCTGGCCGGATTCTCGTGGATATTCCGCGATGGCCTGGCAAGAGAACCAGGGGACCGGGCTTTCAGCCTGCAGTCACCCCAGTCTGCCTTTCCCATGCCTGATGGTGGATTCGCGGTTATCGATTCTGACTCCAGGCGGATAGTGCGCTTCAATGCCACCGGTCTGATCCGCTGGGAAATCCGACCCTGGACCCTCTTTGGCCGCTTCCTGGCAGTGGATGCAGATCCCGAAGGCATGTTGTATGGCATCGACGAAATTGCATATCCCGCAAGTTCGGCAACTGGTACAGCCGGGCATAGCCAGCGTCTGGTACGCATCGGGCTGGATGGCTCGCTGGCGGCAGTCCTTCTGGAACGCAAGGTAGCCGGTGAATCTGGCTTCATTCCCGGGTCATTGCGGGTAAAGGATGATGTACTCTGGTATCTGTATGATGACGGGGCGGCGATCGTGCTGGCCAGCCTGGATACAGCCACCCTGGCTGAACATGTTGCAGGCAGATCGGATTGGGTCCTTTATCGTGCTTCCCTGGCCCCAGGCGGACCCGGTGGCATTGTAGCTGTGGCTGCCGAGGGCGCCCTTGCACTTTTCCAGCGCGATCGTTTCGAGACTCTTTCGGAGTACGCTGCCAGACTGCCGTATCCCGCCTGCATCCGCTATGATGATAGCGGCAGCTTGTACATAGCCGATCCGGTGGCTGGACTCATTCTGCGCATAGGATCGGGTGGGGAGCAGGAAGTGATAGTCTCGGCTTCCAATGGGGCTGGTGCCACTGGTTCAGCTGTGATACCTGGTTTCGCCTTTGATAATTTTTCCATTGGTCCCGAGGGGCTCGTTCTTGTGGACAGGCAGGCTTCTTCTGTGCTGGTTGTCGATCCCGGTTCAGGGCCTGGTTCCGGGGACGATACCAGTGGCAGTTCCGGGCAGGCCCGGATAGTCAGGAAACTTGCAGGCTTTTCTGTCACGGAACCTGTGGTAAAGCGTTCCTGGCTGGCCTGGATGTTTCTGGCTGGTAGTCTGCTTGTCGGCTTGGTGGCTTTTTTCATTGGGGTGTACATTTCTGCTTGCTATGCACCAAAACCCCTTGCCATCCTTGGGGCATCCCTTCCTGGTTTGCTGGGCATAATCCTGGTTCTGGCCCTGGCCTGGTATGCCAGCGAGCTAGGCAGACAATCAGTCGCCGAGTCAGCCAGTCTTGAACGACTGAGGGCGGCGGCTGTTGCCGGTGCAGGAGCCTTGTCAGGTCTGGAGCTGTCCGGGGCAGCAACCATGCCGGGAACCAGTGCCGGCATACTGTCCGACTCAGCTGCAGGTGCCTCTGCGGCTGCCGTCGATGGTGCTATGATGGGTCTCATCCATCCAAGGTCTTCCGAAGGCTGGGACCATCTGAGACATCGCCTGGCCTTGATGGTGGATTCATCAATGCTTGATGGCTGGCCCCCTGTATCAGCAGTATTGTACCTTGAGTCAGCCGGAATGTTCCGATACATCTGTGATTCCGATGGTGTGCACGTTCCTGGCATGGCCCAGGCCTTGGTGCCGGATTCTTTCGAGTATGCCGTTTCGCTGCGTCGGGCCACTGTAGGGGCTGTAGTCAGT
>MIBM01000036.1:0-924 GCA_001830645.1 Spirochaetes bacterium RIFOXYC1_FULL_54_7 | reverse complement strand
CCGCAGGGGGGACTTCAGAGCCTGCTGGTCCGCTATATACCGGAACTGGACCTGGGTGGCCTTTCAGCCTCCTTCATCATTGCTCTGGCCGCTTTTGTGGGCCTGCCTCTTCTGGTCTCGGGTCGCCGCGAAGCGGAAGAACTGACGGAATACCGTATGAAGCTATCGTCCATAGATGACAAGAGGCGTGCGGTTGCGGCTCTCAGGGCTGGCAATGCCGATGAAGCCAGGCGTATCCTGGAGGATTTCATGGAGCGGAATCCGGATGATCCGCAGGCCCTCAACAACCTGGGTGCGGCCTATGTCCGGCTCGGCAGGCTTGACGAAGGCATCCGCTGTTTTGATGCAGTTATCCAGGAGCAGCCAGGAAACGCTACCGCAAAGGCCAATCTAGCCCGACTGAAAGACAGGCTGGCTGGCCAGCGGTCTTCATCCCAAGAGAATCGGCGGTAATTGTCAGTGATAGATCTCCATACCCACTCTACAGCCTCTGATGGTGCGTTTACACCCGGAGAGCTCATTCGCAAGGCCACAGAAGAAGGACTTGTGGCCATAGCACTGACCGACCACGACTGCCTGGACGGACTGGACGAGGCAGCCGCGGCTGCACGCCTGGCCGGTTTGCGCTTCGTTCCCGGGGTAGAGATCGAGATAGGCTTCGGACCGGGGGAGTTCCACCTGCTTGGCCTGGACCTACGGCAGGTGCGTGAACCTCTGATCCTGGCAGCCACCGAGCTGGCCAGCTCCAGGGAGAACCGCAATGAACAGGTATTCCAGCTGCTGAGGACCGCAGGCATCGAGCTGGACTACCGGGAACTCCGGGAGCAGGTGGGTACGGGTATGATTGGTCGACCCCACATTGCCAAGCTACTGGTGGAGAAGCGGATCGTCAAAAGCAAGCAGGAGGCATTTGACCGCTACCTT
>MIBM01000035.1 GCA_001830645.1 Spirochaetes bacterium RIFOXYC1_FULL_54_7 | reverse complement strand
ACGGCTATCTATCCCAGCTGTTCTCCAGGGAGCCGACCTATACCGAGATTGCTGACGAGTTGTCTGTGGACGAACAGTCGGTACGGGAAGCCATGGAAATGGCCGGAGCCATCATGCCTCTGGAAAATTCATCGGACAACGACGACGCAGGCAGCGTCATGGACGTTTACGAAGACAAGACCTACAGCCCGGACAAGGAACTCATGAGAAGCTGCCTCCGGGAACGCACCATGGACCTGCTGGAAGCCCTTATGGAGAAGGAGAGGCAGGTTCTCATGTACCGCTTCGAGTTCTTCGGTTCAGGGAAGCGTACCCTCAAGGTCATAGGTGAGAACATGGGCCTTTCGGCCGAAACGGTAAGACAGATCGAAAAACGCGCCATCCGCAAGCTAAGGGCACAATCCGAAGAGTTCATAGAATATCTTGGCGCCTGAGGGCAATGGCGCATAAAGGAATACCGGCCTTCCAAGCTTGCGCGGGCCAGCCAGCTCGTCGTATAGTCTTGTCCATACATGGGTAAAAAGGCATACAGTCAGCGTCGACTGATTTCAACAAGCGCTGTATATCTGAGCATCTTTCTGGTTTTCCTGGCCTTGTCGGCGGCTGTCCTCATTACTGGCTTGAACCGTGGGATACCGGTAGTAACCCAGCCAGAGGCCGAGAGACCCGTTTCATATCCAACTGATACTCCTGGCCTTGCTACCGACGCAAGGGAACCGGTGCCAGCTCTGCAGGAAAGACCTGGACACAGAGGAACTCTGGTGTTCATCCTTGATGATGCCGGGCACAATACCTGGCAACTTGAACCCTTTCTCTCCCTTCCCTTCCCTGTCAGCATTGCGGTCCTGCCAAGGCTGTCCCATACAAGAACAGCCGCAGCCATGACACTGGCCGCAGGCAAGGAACTGATGCTGCACCAGCCTATGGAGGCCATTGGAGGACTTGATCCGGGGCCAGGAGCTGTCTACCTTGCAATGGAAGATCATGAGATACGTTTGACTATCAGGGAAAATCTAGCCCAACTCCCGGGAGTGGTAGGCATCAACAACCATATGGGTTCAAAAGCCACCGCGGATGAAAGAATTATGACGATTGTCCTCGACGAAGCACGTCGTGCCGGCGTATATTTCGTGGACTCTTTATCCATTGCCGAATCCGTGGTACACTCCATGGCTTTGTCGATGAATCTAAGGACTTGGGAGCGCACTGTGTTTCTTGACAATACCCCCGATCGCACGTCGATCATGAAATATGTTTCGGAAGGCACTAAAATTGCCGAAAAGCGTGGCTATGCCATAATGATCGGCCATGTCTGGTCCGCAGAACTGGCACAGACCCTCTCGGACCTGTACCCCCAGCTGGTCGAGCAGGGTTTCAGCCTTTCGACTATTTCCAGAATCATGATGGACGGTGATGACGATGAGGATTTTGGGAATTGAGACCTCCTGCGATGAATGCGCAGCGGCCATTGTCGATGATGGAAGCCACATTGTATCCAACATCGTGGCAACCCAGATTGCCCATCATGCGGAATGGGACGGTGTAGTTCCCGAGATTGCATCCAGGCTTCATGTAGAATGGATTCAGGATGTAGTCAACAGAGCCCTGCTTGAAGCCGGCTGCGGCATGGACGGGGTGGATGGTATAGCCGTTACTGCCAGACCTGGCCTGGCTGGTTCCCTGCTCGTCGGCATCTCCTTTGCCAAGGCGCTGGCCTGGGCTACAGGCAAACCTCTGGTGGGGGTCAACCACATCCTTGCCCACCTGTACGCCCCCCTGCTCGCAGGTGACATACCCTACCCCTTCATAGGCCTTATCGTCTCTGGCGGTCACACCCTTATCTGCAGGGCGGATGGATTTGATGATATCCACATACTTGGAACCACTATAGATGATGCCGTAGGAGAAGCCTTCGACAAGGTAGCCAAGCATTACAGCCTGGGGTATCCGGGTGGCATAGCCATAGACAGGCTGGCCAGGAACGGAGATTCCCGGGCGTGCCGTTTCCCCATTCCGAAACTTGACAAGGGCGATCATCGCTATGACATGTCGTATTCCGGTCTCAAGACCGCGGCAATACGACAGCTTGATGCGTTCTGGGATAACTCCTACCCCCGCTCGGACGAGAACCTTGCGGCAGCCTTTGAAAAAGCGGCAGTGGACATTCTTGTCTCGAGGTTGACCAGGGCGATAGACGATACGGGCATCAGGACTGTGGTGGTGGGTGGTGGCGTGGCGGCAAACACCTACCTGCGGAGCCAGCTGACAGGGCGGGCTGACATGCAGGTAGTTTTCCCCCCGCTGGCCTTGTGCGGAGACAATGGGGCCATGGTTGCTGGCATTGGTTTCCGCATGATGCAGAGGGGTGACCGGGACGACATGACCCTGAATGCCTCGCCACGGGTCTCTTCGTTCAAACGCGGTCGCTGACCCACTTCCAGTCAGGGCTTTATCAGAAGACCCTTGCCGATTGACCGTATGGCCAGGATATCTGCACCGAGTATCCTACGTTGGTATTCCATGTCTGCCAGGAAGGCAGATTTACCTTCCCGGCCGGTATCCACGATCAACAGAAACCGCTGCACCATAGAATCCGGCCCCACAGTCTCACCGAAGTCAAACAACTCATAGGATCCTGATTCAAGCGACGGCAACATCAGATCCGAAAAAAAGCCTGGTGCTGTCAATTCATCAATGCCGATGCTGTCATCAGTGGCAAGAGCCCTGAAGTAGCTGGTAAGCAGGCCCACTCTGGATGTCCTGCTGCCGGAATACACTGACAGGCCAATGGTTACGGCAACGACCAGTAACACAATAAACCCACCGACAATTACATAAATCCCGGTTTTTTTCATTTTCAATACCTGCTCCATTCATGCAAGCCCGGACAAGCGGATAAGTGAGGAAACCATTCACTACATACCGGCCGGTAAAGGTCCCGGCATGACCATATTGTCATATAATTACTCCCAGTTCCGCACCAACCTTTGCAAATGCCGAGACGGCCTGGTCAATCTGTGCGTCTGTGTGGGCGGCGGAGATCTGGACCCTGATGCGGGCCTTGCCCCGTGGCACCACCGGGAAACTGAAACCTATTACATAGATGCCCTCGTCAAGCAGGCGCTCTGCTATGGCGTGGGCCAGCTTCTCATCATACAGCATCACCGGACAGA
>MIBM01000034.1:13817-18880 GCA_001830645.1 Spirochaetes bacterium RIFOXYC1_FULL_54_7 | reverse complement strand
CTCTTCATCCTGCCCGCGTTGAGCGTCAGGCCCTCCGGGGACTGAAGGCGCAGATAGGCTTCCTCAATAGTGTAATTGATGGCCTCCGACCCGGTTTCAAAGTGCAGGAAGGCCTCTCCATAGCCCTGGATCCAGTCCAGACCGAACGCTGCTATCAAGCCTACCGCCGACTCCGCGTCATACTCTGTTTCTATGTCTTGTATCAGGGTAGCAGATACAGCATTCCTGTTGAAGACCGTAAGTACCTGGGCACAGGCCGGCAGGGCCGGAAAAAGGAGAACAAGCAGGGCCGGGAACAGGATGCCGCGGGGCCGTGGTCTCACAGACTCATCCTGGAGAACAGGGAGGCGCCGAACCGGGGGGCAGTATTTATACCCGTGACTTCCAGCCAGGTCCGCTGGTTCCTGTCCGGCAGTTCCATCACACTCAGGCGGGCGTAGGACTTGCCTTCCGCCTCTCCGAATTCCACAACCCGGTAGCGCCTGACCAGCCGCCCCGCCTGGTCCAGCTCTTCAAAGGAGAGGAGGAAAAGATCGGCGCTGCGTAGGGTCAGCCTCCTGGCTGAAAACGCGGCCTTGCCCCCTGGCTGGATCTCAAGCACAATGATCTCAGCCGATTCTTCCACCACCCTGGCCTTGTCGATATGGCTGGCCATGAAATCCCCGGTCCTGAAATCCGAGTCGAACAGGGCCTCGTCTCCCCTGTCGCCCACTACACGGCGCACACCGCTGGAGTTTTTCAGGTATAGTTCGATACTCCCGTTCCCGGCATCCTTCCTGAGGAACTTCATGTTTGACAGAAAGGCAGGGCTTACCACCTGGGCAAGAACATCGCTGGCCTTGCCATTCCTGCGGTAGAACAGTTCCATGCCCCGTTCCCTGGTACCCGAAACCCGTTCGATCCGCATGGTAAGGCTGGCTGACACGGCGTCGAAGGCCCCCAGCAGGGACAGGGACCCGACTATATCCGAAGCCCTGTCCGCATGGGCGACAGGTACCAGCATAGGGCAAAAAACAATCACGAAAAGACAACAACGCAGCCTGTACATCGAAGCTCCTTGTTGGCCAAGTGGAATCATCAGGCAAACCAGCCCCCATCATGAGGACTGGCTGAGTCCAGAGTATATCATCCTTTGAAAGCCATTAACAACAATGCAAAGCCGTCTGAATTACCAATACATCCAATATCTATATTTCAATTTAAACATAACCAATTCGCTCTTCATTATTCACTCTTCATCATTCATTATTCATTCAATAATATTAATTCATGATCAATTTAATTAGCTGAACTTGTATTATGGAAAAATCTGGATATACTATCGACTGGTGCATGTTGTTTTTCAATGATGAACCGGAAGATGATGCTATTTCCTTTAATTGAGGCAGGAGGCAGATGATGAAACGTGCGGTGGCCATACTGACAATGGTAGTGCTGGCGGCACTTACGATGTCGGGTTGCGATCTTTTGTTCGGACCTACGGGTGGGCAAGATTATCAACTTACCTTTAACGGCAACGGGCATACCTCGGGCACAGTCCCCTCAGGCGGCCGTTTCTCGGCTGGTACGACAACATACCTGGCCGCACAAGGCTCCATGCTCAGATCCGGCTACACCTTCGATGGCTGGAACACCGAGCAGAACGGTACTGGTGACAATTACCAGGCCGGCGCGCCATTCATCATGCCAAACAGGGCAGTAACCTTGTATGCCAAATGGGTGGCGGATATGGTGTCTATCATCTTCCATGCAAACGATGGTAGCGACCCCGAGGCACTCGAGACCCAGAACGTCATTGCCGGCCAGGCGGTTTTCCTGCAGGCTAATACTTTCATCCGATCTGGTTATAGTTTCATGGGCTGGGCCACGAGTCCAGCAGGTGCGCTTGCCTACGGTAACGGGGTTCAGTACCTCATGGGAAGCTCCGAAGTCCATCTGTACGCGGTCTGGTATGCAACAGGCAGCGTAACTGAATACACCGTCACCTTCAATGAAAACGGTGGCACTGGAACCATGGATGTCCAGTCCATAACCGAAGGTATATCGGAGACTTTGACTCTGAACACCTTCACCAGAACTGGTTACAGGTTCAAAGGCTGGGCTCCCACCAGTACTGCTACTACTGCAACCTACCCGGATGGTGGTTCGTACACCATGGCCAACGCCAACGCAACCCTGTACGCGGTCTGGGAACTGATCAGTAGCGAGCTCCAGGAATTCACCGTTACCTTCAATGCCAACGGCGGAACAGGCACGATGGCTTCCCAGGTATTTACCGAAGGTGAGCCAGAGCAACTGGCATCCAACCTTTTCCAAAAAACAGGATCGGAATTCCTGTACTGGGCCCTCGTGGCAAGCTCCACGACAAAGGCCTATGACAACGGGGCTACCATCATCCTGAACGGCAATCTGGTCCTCTATGCTGTATGGCAAGACCTCAGCGCCGAGCAGTACACGGTTACCTTCAACAAGAACGATGGTTCGGGCACCACCTCGACCCAGCTCATAGACAATGGCGTGTCAACCGCCTTGACAGCGAATACCTTCACCAGGACCGGGTACAGCTTCCTGGGCTGGACCACTGTACCGAGTTCAAGCACCGTGGTGTATACAAATGGCGCAACCGTTACAAGGACCAGCAACCTGGCCCTCTACGCCGTCTGGGAGATCCTCCCCTCGGAAGCCCAGCAGGATGTCGATGCCGGCGTTGCCCTGCTGAAACTGGATCCTCCGGATTTCAACTCGGCCAGGACCATGTTCCTTTCTGCGGTGACCAAGGATCCCACCTACGCGCCGGCCCTTATGTGGTCCAGTCTGTTAAATCTGGCAGCCATAAGCGTTGACACCAGCATGGTCTCGATGATGGGCACCTACTTCGGTGTCTCCGGTTATCCCACCACAATGAACACCCTGTTCACCTCCAACGACTGGATGATGGAAGTGGAAGGCGGTTATTGGGAAGAGGGCTACTGGGATCAAGATTGGATAGATGGTTACTGGGTAGAAGGTCACTATGAGGATGGTTACTGGGAGGGCCACTGGGAATATGTATACGATGAAAACGACAACTTGATAGATTCCTACTGGGTAAATGATAATTGGGTAGCCGAACCATACTGGGTTGACGAGTATTATGTAGATGGCTATTGGGATAGCAACTGGATTGATGACGTCTGGATCGATGAGATCTGGACCTTCCCGACCATCGCCATCCCCGAAGCCATCAAAACGTATCATGAAGGTGTCGAGGGCGTTACTACCATGGATGAGTGGCGGGACAGTCTGATCTTCAATATCGCCACCAACAACAGTACAGGCTTCAATGCTCTCGCGGATGCTGTCACAACCTTGCTGGATGATGGTTTGTCCGGTGTGCTGAGTGCTTTGGAAGGCATATCCGGAGATGCGACCATTGCCATCCCGGCCAGCCTGCTTGGCATGGGGGAGGATATTGTCATCGGCAAGGCCGAACTCCAGCTGGAGACTGCCGCCCTGTATGGTCTCAAGTCATCCATCCACATGGGCAAGTCCATAAGCCTGTCCCTGCCCTTGCAGGACTACTATGCGGCCTTCAACCCGATTGACAATCCTGAGCTGTATACAGACGAGCTGGATCCTGAAAGCCACTTCAACTATGAAGCCTTCATGGCCCAGTTGGCCACTCTGGACACGCCCTTTGAAAGTGGCTTCCTGATGCCCAGGGCTGATGCGGCCACTGCTCTTGATCTGGCAAAGACCGCTACACTGGCCAGCCTGGACAATATTGGCAGTGCCATGACAGCTGTTTCCAGCCGCCTCTCGACAGCACCCTTCACTGTCCGGCCCGGTTCCTTCCTCTTCGATGAGCCAGGCTATGAACCTGACTGGACTGACGAGGTAAAACCATCCATGCAGTTTACCCGCAACCTGGCGGCCAGGATGCACGCGGCAATCAGCGACAATACCCTGGTATTCCTCCCGGTAGGCAGTCCGGAATCCTATCCCGAAAGCCCCATGGACTACATCCGGGAATTTGCCAACGACGCCAACTGGCCTACGGAATCGGATCTTGGCATACCGGCCAACTGGGCAGGTACCGAAGTACTTCCTGGCTCTGACTTCCCCACTGCCATAGGCCTGCGCCCCGCCGCGGCCTTCGAGACCCCCCTGTTCGCCATATCCAACCTGCTGGACATGGATCTGGACACCGGGGAACCCAAGTTCTATAAGGTGGACATTGATGAAAATGACATTATAACAGGATTCGATGGTACGGCTGCCACAGCATTAACCGTCCAGGGAGCGCCGGAAATCCTGTACGCCCTCAGGATCAGGGACCTTACCTTCAACACCAGCCTGGCACTTACCGAGCCGGAGTATACAGCCGTCAAGGCGGCGCTTGTCGCGGCCATGTTGAACGTGGGCATGCCTGAGAATTTTGATCTGGATGTTCTGATGACCCGCTCACCAACTACTGGCGCCGTGTCCCTCTTTGTTCCTCTGGTACCCGGAGACATCGCGGAAGGTTCATTCCTGGGCGACTCCTTCTGGTGGGCCCTACCCGACCTTGTCATGAGCATGATGATGCCCCCTGTGGAAGAAAAGCCACAGTAAACCTGCCCTGTTACACAAACCGATACTGTTGCGGGCGGTCCTTCCTGGGGCCGCCCGCTTTCTTGACACACCGTACCAAGAGGTTCATTCTGCCGTCCATGCACCAGCGTTTCGATAAAGTACTTGTGATCATTTTCATCCTCGCCAGCATCGCGGCGGTGCTGATGTTGGGCAGGTTCGATACAAACCACGAGTTCCGCTACACCCTGCCCAGGACGGAAGAAGAACGCGAGCTGGCCCTGTGGTATCAATCCGTGTTCGGGGAGCGGCAGGTCCTGGTCGTAGCCCTGGATGACCGTGATGGTTCTGCCGCGGATGAGGCCTTCGAGCTGTTGCGGCAAATACCCGGGGTGTCGGTATTGGCTCCCGAATCAGTACAGCTGCCGGTTTTCACAGACGGAGACCTGGATACCTGGATAGCAGCCGAGCGTCTGTCCGGGCAGGAGCGCATACGCTGGATACAGGAACTG
>MIBM01000034.1:3209-13803 GCA_001830645.1 Spirochaetes bacterium RIFOXYC1_FULL_54_7 | reverse complement strand
TTTCATCTCATCACTGTTCCAATCTACCAACGGGAATGGCCGGGTGCTGTACCTGTATGATCTGGAAGCCGCCAGCCCCGCGGTGTTCATGGACAGGGTCATGGCCAGCTTACCTGGGGAACTGCAACATATCCTGTATTTCTGGGGAGGTCCGTATTTCAATTCCGTACTGAGGGACCGTGCGCGAAGGGACACGTTTTTGCTGATCCCCTTTGCCGCGGCACTGATTCTGCTCGTACATGCCTGGATGGCCAGGGATATCAGGACAGGCCTGTGCCTCTGGAGCGTTTCGGTAATCCCTGCCCTGTGGACCCTTGCCCTGTATCCCTTGACCGGTACAGTATTCCGCAACGATTCCATACTGGTTCCTGTGCAGATCCTTGCACTCTCAACATCCTATGCCATCCAGTATTATCGCCACGCACTCCGCACCAGACATCAATCGACCAGGAAAACCGGCCATGGCGTTACTCCCATCATCCTGCTGTCAGGGGGAACCACGATACTGGGCTTCTCATCCCTCTTCTTCATACCTATCTCTTCCGTTCAACGTACCGCGGCTTTCATAATCAGCGGTATACTATTCGCTATCCTGTCAGCCTTGCTGCTTTTGCCTGCCCTGCTGCGACTTACAGCCATACTCGAAAAGCCGGTTCGGGAAGAACCCAGTCACTCTGTCCTGGCCATGGCCAGGATCCCATTCGGTGGGTATATCCTTTCAGCCTTGGTAATCCTTGCTGCCGCAGGAACCCCTCTGATCCAGTCACGCTGGTCAGATGAACAGTCTTTCCGCAGGAATGATCCTTACCTCAAATCCGCGGAGTATTACAATGAAAGATTTGGTGGCATGGAGGAACTTGCGCTTGTCATAAACAGCAGGGAGCCATACTACTTTGTCGATCCAGGGCGATATGACAAATTGCGTGACCTTGCCTTGACCATCAGGCAGAACAGGCATGTTTCGATAGTCCTGGATGCCCCTGCCTTCGTCGACTGGACCTTCATGGGTCTGAATGGTGTTGATACCGGGCCATCCACCATGGAAGAAATAGGCGAAACCATTGAACTCGCTGGAGGCAGCGGGGCAGGGCTATCCCTGTCATCCTTGCTGTCTCCCGAAGCATCCGCTACACGCCTGCTCATCCGGTTCTCCTCCGCGGACATGGAGTCCTATGATGCCTTCGAGGCTACACTAATGGCCATGGCAAGCCAGGCTTTCCCCGAAGCCGGTATATCCAGCTTCAGCATCATCAAGGAGCGCCTTGCCATAAGGGACTTCCTGGTAGATGGTATGATCATGGGAATACTCAGTTTCATGCCAACCCTGCTGTTATTCTTTTCCTTTTATTTCCGTTCCCTGGGAATGGCAATTCAGGCCCTGCTGCCACCGCTTGCTGCCCTGGGCATCTATTTCGGCATGGCAGGCTGGCTTGGTGTGGCCCTTGATCCCATAGTGGCCGTCGGGGCGGCAGCAGTAATGGGTGTAGGAGTGGATGACGTCATTCATCTACTCCTGACTGCCAGAAACGGAACCCGGCTGGGGCTTGGCAAGACCGATGCCTTTTCTATGGCCATAGCCTCGGCGGGAACATCCATTGTCCAGACCACCGTCATCATCATGCTTGGCTTGCTGATACTGCTGTTTTCTGCCTTCGTATCCGCAGCCTGGACAGGACTGCTTTCCATACTAAGCCTTGGCGCTGCTACCGCGGTTACCCTGGTAGTGGTTCCCCGGCTGCCCTTTGGCCTGAAAGACGGCAGCATCACCGGCCGCTGAATCCGGGTCAGGCAGGGGCCGGTTGTACACCTCGGTTCTCCGGCATCAGACCATCACAGCCTTTCGCTTGAACCTCCGGTAACCTGCAAAAGCAGCCACTGCTCCCAAGGCGGGCAGCAATACCAGGGCCAACATGCCAAACCGCAAGCCCGGACTCAGGCTGTGCCCCACCCCGCGACGGTACACCCCGGCCTGGCCAAGGTCAGGAACCGTAGCCGGATCAAAGGGTAGACCGTACCGGGTACTCAGATCTTCTATGTTGAGCACCTGGATGACCGGCAGCCCCGCACGCAGGAATTCCTGTACTAGCCCGCCGTTTCCTGCCTGGCCCAGTCCCCTCGAGTCTTCAGGCCGGATGACACCGGACAGCAGGGCCAGGGCTGGATCTGCTCCGGTGGAGGCGTAATTGCCTCCTATGGTCAACAGTACGTCAGGCTCCCCCCTGGCACGGGAAATAGCCATTCTGGAAGAAACCGCTCCGGCAAGGGACGTTGGACGCAATACCGGGATGCCAAGGGCGGCAGCACGGTCAAGGGCCGGTTCAAGAGCCTGGGTATCCAGATCCAGACCACGGTCATCCGAGCCTCCGGGGGACAGCGCTGCAATTACCACAGGATATCCAGGCGGCCAGACCCCACCCTCGGCGGCAACCATGAACATATCAAGTACGGTATAATCCGGCCGATTGGCGCCCCAGCTGGAGGCCCCGATGGACAGCACAATCACCGCATCCGCTCCCAGGGCGCCGCAAGCCGAAGCGGCTGCCAGGGCAAAGCCAGGAAAAGACCCGGATGCATTAACCGCAACCAGGCTGCCTTCTCCTACCCCGGCCTCCCGCAGGAGCGCGACCAGCAGGGCGGCGGCATCCGGCGTGGATGCGGTGCGCTTGGCAGGCAAACTGCCCTGGGTGCTGGTCAGACCGGTAAACACTTCGCCAATCATACCCGTGCCATGCCGGTCTACTTCCAGGTCGATGGACAAACCACGGTCGCCAGCGCCTTGGCTGACCGCCTGGATCACCAAGGCCTGAATGCGTGCTGCCTCCAGCGCTGCCTGGTCAACAGGCAGAAAACCAGCAAGCCAGGACATCAACAAGGCCCAGGCGATCAGGAAGCTGCAGAGCAACAGGAAAGGCAGCTTGGATAGAGGAGAGGAAAGAAAAACAATTCCGCGAACCGGGTTATACAACATATTCAACGGCCAAAGCCACCAGAGAGACCAACCCAGCCACGGCTACTGCGGCAAGCAGGGTCTTTGGCACTCCCTGTTTATCCATGTCCGATGCGATGATGCCGGGTATGAGCCAGCCTATGGCCTCAAGACCGCCAAAAGCTGGATTAACCATAGGCAGCAGGAATTCCGCCGCAACCCGGATGGCAAAGCCGGCAAGCAGGAAGAGGGCAAAGCGCCGGCGTCCGAAGAGTACCAGAGTTCGACCGGCCAGGCGTATGACGGCCACTGTCAGCAAGGCTATAACCAGGCTTAGGGCAAGCCTGTCCGGCCTGTTCCAGAAGAGGGCGATGTAGCCGGGAACAATGAGTCCACCGGGGGAAACGTCGGTCAGTTCCATGAACAGGATGCCCAGAACCACCCCGAGGACCAGATAGGCTTCAGGATTCAAGGCAGGCCTCCTCTGACTTGGCTACAGCCCAGTCATGGACAATCTTGCCAGGCCCGATCCTGTTGCCTCCGGCAAAGATGAAAACATCCCTACCGGGGGGGGCGCACAGCTTATCCAAGGCTGCCTGCAACACCCCACTGGATGTACCCAGGATTTGATACATGACACCTGCCTCCCCCAGCCGGATTCGTTTACCCCAGGGGACAGCACCAATGAAAAGCACCTTGTCAAAAAGAAGGCTGGTGTCACTTCCGGGATCACCCTCAGCCGGCTCTCTTCCACTCCGGAATCTTGCAAGGGCATAGTCCACAAACAGCCTGGTACGCTCCGGCCTGTCCCTGCGCAGGGCGACGAGAAGCACCCGGACAGTCTGCCCTGGTGCCAGGTTCATCCCTTCCTTCCCGGCGGAAGCCAAGGCCCGCTGCGCCAGCCTGTCGCTGGACTCAGGGTCATTGGCTGCAAGGGCATCAGCAAACCACACCCTCTGGCCTCCAGTGCCTGTCCAGTGCAGCAACTTGAAGGCACCAGGATCAGGTGTGTAACATCGAACCGCCTTGGCAGCTCTGTCCCTGGACAGACCAAGCCAGTCTGCGACGGCAAAGGCACAGGCCACGTTCTCCGGCAAGTCACCCAGGCCTTCACCATCCTGGGGATCGACAAAAAGCAACCGGGCAGCTTTATTTTTCGCCTCCGCCTCCCACAAGGATTTATGCACGGTATCCGAACTGGCCAGAGCCTTCCCCGCAGGTATGGTGGACGCAAAGGAGGAGGCTGCGGTATCGGCATCACCCTGTTCAACCCCATGATCCAGCCGGGCGTTGGTGATCACCAGCAGATCGGGATCCAGAAAAGCCGACGAAACCAATTGCAGTTCCGGGCGTACAGCATTGCATTCAAACACAAGGGTATCGGCCCCGCCCCGGACTGCGGCCAGCAGCATGTTCCGCTGCTCCCGGACATTGGCCGGACCCAGCCTCCGGATAAGCTGCTCACCCCCGTCGGGCAACAGCAACCGTGGCTCCGTACCGGTGGTCTTGCCCCAGGCCCGGTAACCGGCCTCAAGCAGTATGGCATGGACCATCCGGGTCACCGTCGATTTACCCCTGGTGCCATTCACATGGATCACCAGCCTCAGCCGGCGACGGGCTACCTTGAGCAACACTCTCTCGGCAGCCAGAAACCCCAGATACAAGGCAAAGGCACCAAGACCAAGGACAAGCTGGAACTGTCCGCTGTTCACGGTGCAGCTCCAGCCCCGGGGTCAGCTCCTTGCGGGGAACCGACCGGATTTTCCACATCGCCCGTACCCTGACAGCCCATGCCCAGAATTCTCATAGCTGCCTCGACCACCGCAAGATATACCGCAATCCTGGCATCCACCACCAGGGCATCCGGTACCTCCACCAGCAGGGCCGGTATGCCAAGCAGGCCAGCCACCGCCGCCACCAGGCTTCCTGCCGGAGGCGGTCCGGTAAAAGCAAACCCCTCCATGCCTGGCAACTCCATCAATTCAAGAGCCAGTTCAGCGGACTGTACCGAGCCAGCCGAACCAACCGAACCCGCCGAGGCGGGCACCACCAGAGCAGGTTCATCTCCTTCGGTCCAGTAGTGATCGCTCTCGTGCAGATCAAGTAAAAGGGCTGGCCGTACCGAGGCTATGAGAGCCAGGATTTCATCAGCCCTCTGGTAAGTAGGATCGGATACCGCGTAAGCCGACCCAGGTGTTCCGGTTGCTCCGGCTGTTCCGGCTGATCTGGAGGTTCCGGCTGTTCTGGTTGCTCCGGCTGTTCCGGCTGTTCCGGCTGATCTGGAGGTTCCGGAAACCCCGGATTCACCTGCCACGGGAAAAGCCCGGTTCAGGTCGGACCATCCTGGCAGCCAGCGCTGGCCGGCGGCCAGGGCTTCGGGAGAGGCAACAGGCAGCACAAAGAGTATTCCTCTGACCGGTGCTGGCCCTGCAGCCAGCTTTCTGGCAGCCATGGGCCCCGAAGTTTCGTCACCATGAACCCCTGCTACCACCATCAGTACCGTTCCTGGCTCCTCATCTGACAGTATTGTCAGGTCTGCCCAACTTGGCATGTCATAGCCACCCGTTGGCTTGCCGGTCGTCATGCTGCCTGGCTTGCTGAGTGGTATGCTGCATGGTTGGCTGGCTTTCCCAGGAGCAGGCCCGTCTACTGTTCGCTCGGAAGGTGCGGCGCAGGCAGGCAGGGGGAAGGCCATGAAAAGGATAAAAGTCAAAAGCAGGGTCAGGAACCGAGGCTCGTGCACAAACCGGGGAAGCACCCCGGACAAAGCCACAGCGCTTCCCCTGGAAAACACTGAATTGCACAAGCTCATTGCACAGGCAGGAGAAAGGCTCCAACCCCGGATTCCAGAAGTTCGTCGTAGCCAGGGATTCCATCTATCTCAAGGGGCTTGTCCGGGTACTCCATGGACAGGGCAAAGGCAAACTCGCCGATGGCGGTCAGATGCCTTCCCACCCGTTGCTCAATGGGGTGGCCGGTTTCATCGAAGGGCACGTACAATCGCCCCAGGGCCTGGGCCTTCACATAGTACGGATCCTTGCCTGTCAGCACCAAAGCCTCGCCGGTCCGGCTGCGAAGGCGCCCCTGGGAGGGGTTTGCGGTTTCCATCAGCACCGCAAGGGTATCCGTGGCATCCCCAAGTTCCCGGTGGGTCAGACCCCGCAGGTTCTTGGGTGACGGTTCAAGGCCGATATTGATATCGTACATTTCCAGGCCCAGCACGACATAGGAAGCTACCGTCATAGCCCGCTCGTGGGCCACGATGGCATTGATTACCGGGTATTCCGGCGAGGCTTCGTGCAGGTCTATGCTGATGTCCACCTTCTCCGTACGTATCAGTTCGGTTATACCGTAACACACGCGCTCGGTAAGGGTTCCGTCAGGTCTGCCAGGATAGCCCCGGTTCAGGTTCCGGGTCTCGTTGCCCGACAGGGTCTGGCCGCTGGTGGCATGGATGTACACATCGGGATCCGGCCATTGGTGCACCGGATTGGTCGCCCTTGATCCATAGCGGAAGTAACGCGATGATCCGTCAGACAGGGTCAGGGAGTAGCCCATAGGAGCGCCTTCCTGGGGGTCATTGTGGGTAAAGCCGGATGAGTTGGCCCGGGGTATGACGTACAAGGTACCCGCATTCACAACGGCATTCTCTATGAGCAGGACCGCGGACAGGAAACTGGATGGTTCGTTGGGGTGGGTCCCGCCTATGATCAGCATGGAACCGCCGGATTCTTCTCCTTGGAAGATGTAGACATCCGTGTCACCCGGCGAACCAGCCAGGGTCGGGAACCAGGACGAAAGTTTACGGATTCCGGTAACGCCGGGACCACGCACTATTGCTTCAGGTCTGCGATGTTCAAGGAAGGCCTTGCCGGCGGTAACGGCCATTAATAGCGCTACGACCGACACGATAAGGGCAGTGATATGGTGTTTCTTCATTGCAGTCCCCTACTTGACCAGAAATACGCGCAACAGCAGAGGTATGGCCACCATGGCTGCGGAAGCCTGCTTGCGCCAATCCTTTTCAGTCCACAGGTTCCAGACCGTAAGAGCCAGTATGCCTGCGGCGATGGCTAGATAGACTATGGTCATCATTGGTTTGCCTCCATCAATAGATGCTCCATCAGTACATGGCCCGGATCTGCTTTGAAAAAGCGATGAATACCAGTGCCCAGGCGACAATCACCAGGGATGGCAGTATCAGCTTGACAAGTACCCTGGAATACTTCTCCTCCCCCACAACCTGGGCAGCAAAGATTGCCGACAGGGCGGTGGGTGGCATGAAGTCGCCAAGGGCGGCTATCAGGGACAGAGAGGCGGCGGTCACTATCTGGTCCCGGCCAAGCAAGGCCAGGAGGAAGGGCACGCCCAGCACACTGGCGGAACCGAAGGAGGAGACAGCCCCGAACAGGGGCATGGTTACCGCAATGGCCACGAACAACAGGGCCTGGGGCACCGAAAGGGCGCTTACCACCACGAAGCCCCTGACACCCGTCAGGGTCATTACCTGGATGAACATGCCCACACCGGCCAGTATGCCCAGCACAGGCAGGGCATCGTTTACCGCGGCCTTGGCAGCTTGCAGGATGTTGAAGCGCTTGCCAACCACACAACCCAGACCGGCCCCGATCAGGAAGATCACCGGCAGGCCCATGCCGAAGATCCCGGGCACGACTTTGCCAAGAACCATCAGGGCAGCAACCACCAGGATGGGAATGAAGAGCCTTGGTCCATACTTGCCATAGCTAACCAGGTCCAGCTTCGGAGCCAGATCCTCCCAGGCTGTCTTCTTCACGTACCTGAGGCCCAGCCACCATGAAAACAGTACCGCCAATGGCATGGTCAGGAGCAGCAGGGGCACTTCAAAGCCCACGAAGGGCATGTCTATACCGCCACCTATGATCATGGCCGGAATATTCACCGGCGGGGCTATCATGCCCAGAATGCCCGCCATGGCTATGAAGGCTCCAGCGCTGGCCATGGGCATACCCAGGATCATGAGCACCGGCGCTACCACTGCTCCGGCTGTCAGCACCGATGCACTGGAACTGCCGGTTATCATGCCCGGAAACATAGCCACCAGCATCAAAAGCGGCAACAGCAGGACCGGCACCTTGCGGAAGCGCTTTATGATGACAATATTGAGCGCCTCAAGGGCTCCACTTTCCTGCACCGCCCGCATGAAGATCATGGCCGTGGCTATGACCAGGATGGTATCGACATAGCCAAAGGTACCTTCCACCAGGTGCCTGACCCCAAGACCGTTACCCGATACCAGAAGGGCGGAAAAGGCTGCGAGCAGCATGGAGATTGAAACCGGCAATTTTACAAGAAAGGCACCGGCGGCAAATACGCCAACCATGACCAGAAAGATTGTCATTTCAAAGGGCACAATGCCTCCCTTACTTGAAGGCCGCAGCCAGGGGAGCGCCTACGGCGGATATCTTGTCCACCTTGGTCAGGGCTATCTTTGCCCCCGCTGCAAGGCGGGTAAAAAGGCCATCCTTGTCCGCATCGGCAACCACCAGGGCATAATCGGCGATGGGGACACAGAGTTCGATAAAGACATCGGACAGGGTACCTCGCCTGGCTTCTCCGCCGACATGTACGGTGATTATCTTCATGCCAAGCTCCCGTGCACGCTTTATCAGCGCTCTTGCACGCTCCATCTCGGCATCCGCACTAATGCCAGCCGCACCAAGTCCCTTGGAACTACCACCCACTACAAGTACCAGGGTCTTGGCATCACCAGTCAGGCCTGCTGCCAGTACCAGCGGATCATGGTTAAAGGCGACCCGCGCCCGGGTGAGCAATACCTTTACCATCTCCAGGTCGGCACTCTGGCCTATGGATGTCAGCAGGGCCGGCTTGTCGGCAAAGGCCGTGGTAGGCTGGGCCCAGGAACCAGCCAGAACCAGGGACGATAAAAGGAGAAACAACACCACTCTTTGCATAGGATTACCCCTTCGTGAAACAAAATGCCGCCCACAGGCATGATACCCGCGGGCGGCCAGTTAGATCATGCAGCGCCGACCGGCGGCAGGGTTTGCACCTTGCTGAATCCGGTCGGTAACAGAATCAGAACCCTGCGGCCTGGCCGTCACGGCGGGGATCGGCACCGCCATAGAGCACTTTTTTCGAACGATCGAACAACACCGCATGGACACCGCCGAAGTAGGCATCCCAGTCTCCGCGGACCATGATATCATGGCCAAGAGCCTTCAAACCGTTGAATGTATTGATGGAAACGCGGCCTTCCATTGTGGCCTGGCCGCTGGCCATGGCAAACAGGCGGGGTGCCAGGATGGCTTCCTGGATGGGCATGCCGTGGTCTATGACGTTGGAGATCACCTGGGCATTGGCTGCTATGATACGGGTTGCTCCAGGTGAACCGAGGGTCATGAACGGCTGGCCATTTGGATCAAGCACCAAAGTAGGAGTCATGGATGACAGGGGGCGCTTGCCTGGCTCGATGGACTGGATATGACCTGGTTTAAGGACAAAATCATCCATGTGGTTGTTCATGATGAAACCAGCCCCGGGTACGACCACACCGGAGCCGAAGAAGTAGTTGATGCTCTTGGTTACGGTAACCATATTGCCGGCCTTGTCCATCACCGAGAAGCTGGTGGTAGAGCCACTCTCGTATTTAGTAGGATCGCTGGCCGAAGCGCTGCCCATGGCCTTGTTCATGTCTATCTTACCGAAAAGTTCCTTGGCGTAGTTCTTGTTGGTCAGACCGGCCATCGGGACTTTCACGAAGTCGGCGTCTGCCATGTACTTGCCCCTGTCCGCAAAAGCCAGACGCAGGGTTTCTATCCAGGCATGGGCAGTAGCTGTGGTACCGATACCCATCTTGGCAATGTCGAGGTTCTCCAGGATATTGAGGATCTGGATTATGTGGGCGCCACCGGAACTGGCAGGAGGCGTCGAGACTATGGTATAGCCGCGGTAGGTTCCTACTACCGGTTTGCGTACCTGCACCTTGTAGTTTGCCAGATCCTGGGCAGTCAGGATACCACCGGCATCACGGACAGCCTTGGCGATGCGCTCGGCCATGGCACCCTTGTAGATGGCATCCACGCCGTCCCTGGCAATCAGGCGCAGGGTAGCAGCCAGATCAGGATTCCTGATGGTGGCACCGATCTCGGGCGGCAGACCGCCATCGGTATAGATGGCCGCGGTAGCCGGATACTTGTTTATCTTGGCCAGGTTGTCCCTGATGATGGGTGAAAGGTTCTCGGTGACCCTGTAGCCATTCTGGGCATACTGGATGGAAGGCTCCAGCATAGCACTGCGGGTGATCCGCTTGGAACCATAGTTGTCAAAAGCATACAGCAGGCCAGCTACTTCGCCGGGAACACCGGAGGAAAGACCGCCCACAGTATTCATGCTGTCTATTACTTTGCCATCGGTACCATACTTGAACATATCCGGCTTGGCCGCCGCCGGAGCGGTCTCCCGGAAGTCTATGATCACCGCTTCCTTCATGTCTGCCATTTTGATGATCATGAAGCCACCACCACCAATACCGGTAGCATTGGCTTCAAGGACACCCAGGGCAAACCCGGTGGCAACAGCAGCATCAACCGCATTGCCGCCGCGCTTGAGTATGTCCACGCCAACCTGGGATGCCTCAGGCTTGGCCGCCGCAACGACGCCTTCACT
>MIBM01000034.1:2034-3199 GCA_001830645.1 Spirochaetes bacterium RIFOXYC1_FULL_54_7 | reverse complement strand
CCGCCGCGACTATCAGCACGACGAGCACTGTCAGCAACTTTTTCATGTGATCCCCCTTCATTCTGGAACGAAAGCTGTAACCGGCGGAAAGCCGCCTAGTCCACCAATACTCGTCCTTTGCTGGGTTATTGTCAATATTCCTACCATCTGAAAGTAAAAAAAACCTCGCTGTATCAAAGCAATCCGCTCAGGAAAGGTAGGTGCCCGCCTCCTTCAATCTAGCCGGTATATCTATTCCTTGTGGACATTTAGGCGTACAGAAGCCGCATTCGGTACACTGCCCGGTGTCTTTGCCGTGGCCAACCATCCCGGAACGGTACCAGGCAGACTGGCGTTCCCGGTCGTCGAACATCACCGCGGAATTCCATAACTCGAAGATCTCGGGGATCAGCACACCCGAGGGGCAGGGCTTGCAGTAGCCGCAGGTGGTGCAGGGGACGGGCATGCGCTGCCTGAACCAGTCCCTGGCCGCCTCGATGACCCGTCGTTCGGCTTCGGTTATGGTGTTTGGCCTGGCCGAGGAAGCCACCGCTGCATTCTCCCAGACCTGGTCTGTGTTGCCCATGCCCGACAGAACCGTCACTGCCTCCTGACGGTCAAGCACATGCCGCAGTGCCCACTCGGCAGCCATGCGTGGCGTTCTGTAGCCTGCAAAAATGGCCTTCACCTCGTCAGGAACCCTGGCAAGGGCACCACCGCGCAGGGGTTCCATGATGACCGTCCCTATGCCGCGGTCGGCCGCATATTCAAGGCCAGACCGGCCTGCCTGGTACTCCTCGTCCAGGTAGTTGTACTGCACTTGGCAGAACTCCCAGCCATCCCATCCGTCAACAATGGTCTTGAAGCTCTCAAGGGAGTCATGGAAGGAGAAGCCTATATGCCTGATGCGGCCGTCTGCCTTGGCCTTTACCATCGCGTCCAGTCCGGCAGTGTCCAGCACGGTCTGCCAGCGTTTCTGGTTCAAGGCATGTATCAGATAGAAGTCGATGTGGTCGCTGCGCAGCCGCTGAAGCTGGGTATCCAGGAAGCGGTCCCAGTCCCCGGTTTCCTTTACAAGCCAGCTTGGCGACTTGGTGGCCAGCAGCACACGGTCGCGGATTCCCAGACGCTCCATGGCCCGCCCCAGATAGGGTTCGCTCTGCTCCTTGTGGTAGGGCCAGGCGGT
>MIBM01000034.1:992-1956 GCA_001830645.1 Spirochaetes bacterium RIFOXYC1_FULL_54_7 | reverse complement strand
TCAGGCCCAGACCGAGGGTCGAAATTTTCAGGTCCGGTATTTTTGGAAAGCTTCGGTACATCATGGGAGTACTATATTCGACCAGGCCGGAGCAGGCAACCGGTAAGACTACATCAGAACCCATCAGAGCTCATCAAGACAACCAGAGGTCATCAGACCCTTCCGGAACCTCGCCTACGCAGCATCACTGCAATCCCACCGGCCAATGGCAGGCCAATTGCCCCGGACATCCCAATAACCACAAACACCCACTTGATCACCGTCCCCACACTGGCCGCCACGGCCGCCCCCAGGGGTGCGGCAGGATATGCCAGCATCAGGACCGTGACGGCAGCGTTCTCCACGAAATCAAAAAAAATTGACAAGGCTGGTACCAAAAGCCAGAAAGCGCTACCTCTGTCCCTGCCCTTACCCTCTGCCGGGACGAGACAGGACATGCCAAATGCCCAGCCGCTGAGCAGGAAAAAGCCGTACACCAAGGGCCAGGCCAGGTCAAAGGTCCAGCGGTCGTATACATAGGCCGCTCTTCCTTCAGGACTGTACAGGCCAAGCCTCTCGATGGCCTGGGCCGGGGTATAGAAGAAACTGGTGTCAAAAGAGGCTCCGACTGGTGTGTACGAGGCAGCGTCCCCCGCCTTGGCCGGCAGGATGGTGGCCATGAAGACAGCCAGCACAGCCACCGAAACCCCAAAGACCCAGGATCGTGCCAGGAAGCCGAAAATGCGTGTCATCAAAACCACCTCGTGTTCTGATGATACTCCCCCTCGTGGCACACCGCAAGTTTACCCAGTAGCCTGGCTGCCATGGCTGCCTACAGCCTCTTCGCGTAGGCAGCCATGGCCGGCTTCAGCCAGTCAGCCAGGCCGGGAGCTATCTTGTCATAGGTGGCCCTGAACTCCGGATGGTCGGCATACATGGCACCAGGCCCTTCGATCATTTCTGGTGTGGGTTCATAGAAAGCCCT
>MIBM01000034.1:156-973 GCA_001830645.1 Spirochaetes bacterium RIFOXYC1_FULL_54_7 | reverse complement strand
GCGCATACCGCCAGAGCCTCCGGCCCCTCGGGGCGCTTGCCTGCCTTATACAGCTCGGCAAAAGCCTGGGTCATCTCCTCTCCCCGGGACTTGACCGCCTGCCATTGCCGCGAGTTCTCCTACTTTGTAGCTGGCTTTTCGTTGTTCCATGGACCCAGCCTACACCCCTTGCGTCAGGGTCAAGCAGATTCCCGCCAGTTCGTATCAGCAAGGATCTGCCCGAAAACATCATCTCTCCATCAGGAGATATCATAGAAAATGTTGGCCAGAATAAGTATACTTTGACCTAGGAGAGTCAACTATGGTCGTAAATGTTTCAGAAGCCAAAGCCCGACTATCTCGGCTGATCGACCTGGTCTACCATGGTGAACTGGTTACCATAGCCAGGAACAACCTTCCGCTGGTGGATCTCGTTCTTCATTCCCCTACCCGCCGGCGTCAACTCGGGCTCATGGCCGGCAAGATTACCATCGCGGATGACTTTGACGCCCCAGACCCGGTACAGGTTATACAAACACAATAACCAACGGTACCACGCCAGGTTTTTCATCTTTCAATAACCCCGTCCCTGCACCTATACTTGAAACAGACCCTCCTGCTATGCGGGAAGATCCAGAGGAGGCAGCCATGTGCGGTATCGTTTCCCTCATATACAAGGACGAAGCTACAGGCATGGGGCAGGAAGCCACCGAACTGCTGAAACGCCTGGAATACCGGGGCTATGATTCCACCGGTGCATCCTTCATAGACAAGGACCGCACCATTGTATTGGTAAAAAAAACAGGGGCTCCCAGCACGGTAACCCGGGAGCTCGATA
>MIBM01000034.1:0-147 GCA_001830645.1 Spirochaetes bacterium RIFOXYC1_FULL_54_7 | reverse complement strand
TCAGAGGACAACGCTTCATAGGCCAGGTACGCTGGGCTACCTACGGATCCGTCACCGACACCAACAGCCAGCCGCACCTGGTGCGCTGCAAGGTAACCATGGTCGGCGCACACAACGGCAATATCTCCAACACCGACAGCCTCAAGG
>MIBM01000033.1:2596-3051 GCA_001830645.1 Spirochaetes bacterium RIFOXYC1_FULL_54_7 | reverse complement strand
AGTGCCGTGCTCGGTAATGCCGGTACCGTTATTTCCTTCCGTATAGGAACAGAAGATGCTATGCACATGTCAAAAGAGATGTACCCGGAATTTGATATTGAGGATTTTATAAATCTTCCCAACTACAAAATATATCTCAAACTGATGATCGACGGTAAGCCAAGCAGGCCGTTCAGTGCTGTCACTACTCGGCACTCCGATACCAACTAAGTGCAAAAACACCATTTGCCAATCTGGCAATTTCTGCCGTCTACGCATTCCTTCCTAATTTGAATACACTGGGTTTAGAAAATTCTTTGACAATCTAAACCAAACAATTCACCTATGGCATCCTGGAAACGACTACCACAAGAACAGGAAGATCAGGGCTATTGGTTCGCTGGCTCCTGTTTCCTAACAAGCGGCGTATCAAGCAGCCTTAGTTCTGAGGAAGTCCTTTTTATCCTCACCGATCT
>MIBM01000033.1:1360-2550 GCA_001830645.1 Spirochaetes bacterium RIFOXYC1_FULL_54_7 | reverse complement strand
AAGACATCGATGATACGCTTCATGCCTGGGGTATCAAGTTCTTCACCATTGTAGCCCGCAGGCAAACCGCCGCAGGCACTTGCATTGCTGCCTATGGTCGCACCTGCTTGCACGGCGTCTGTACTGGTGGAATCGTCACCTCCAATGGAACCATCACAACCTGCATAGCAGAAGCGGCAGCGGTTGTTGCAGCGGTAGGTAACGGCTATCTCGCCAAGGATGGGCAGGCGGTTGAAGCTGAAATCATAGGCTACCCGCTCCAGGGCGATGGGCCGGCCTTCGTACACAGCCTTCAGGTCCCTGAAGAAGGCACCGATCTCGGCCGCCTTGCCCGGCCCGAAGCCGGGTATGTCCTCGAAGCGGCCACCACGGCCTATGAAATCAAGCAGCCTGGCTCCGGTGGTGTTGGTCTTGTACACCAGGTTGGGCGGCAGGATGATCACCTCGTCCTCCAGCCTCGCGTAGGCATAAGGGGCCAGGCTGCTCCAGAAGCCATAGATCCAGCCAAGGTCTTCCTGGCTCACAGGGCTCCTCCGGATACACAGGCGCTGTGGCAGGCGGAATGACAGGCCGAATGACAAGCACTGTGGCAAGCAGAATGGCAGGCATCGTGACAGGCGTTGTGGCAAGCCGAATGGCAGGCGTCCACAGTACCCACATTTACAGGAGTGAAGCAGCCCGAATAACAGACAGCGGAACGCATGAAATCGGCATAGCCCGCTGTCATGCCGTCCGGCAGTCGAACGGCAGACATATACGCAGGCCTGGCATGGATAATGCCGTAACCGTGCCAGTAATACCAGTTAGCATGTGAACTGCGGTAGGCCAGTCGCCTTTCCTCGGTCCAGGTGTTCATTTCCTTTTCTACCTCGGTGGTCTCCAGCAGCATTTTCCGGTAATGGGCCTTGGTGGCCTCAAGATCGCAGTCCCAGATCTTTTCCTGGAGGGCCTTGATGGTATCCTCGAAGAAATCCGCCATAAGCCCAGGCAGGACCAGGCCGGATGCATCGAAGGCAGCCAGGAAACGCTCCTCGTGCTGGCTCTCTGCCTGTGCGGCGGACAGGAAGCGAAGCGTCAGCGGGTCTTCCTTGGCTATATCGACTATGCCCTGGGCGCGGAGGCCTTCAAGCATGATGGCAGCCACCCTGGGCAGGGCCAGTTCCATCAGAAGGGCCACCTCCACCGGGTGC
>MIBM01000033.1:939-1289 GCA_001830645.1 Spirochaetes bacterium RIFOXYC1_FULL_54_7 | reverse complement strand
GGCCCAGGCAAGTCCGGTAACCGTGGCCACCCGGGCAGCGTGTTTCTGCAGGCGACGCCAGTACAGGTAGAGCGCAGCGGCTATCAGCAAGGCAAAGACAGGAGCGGCTACAAAGGGATGGGCCTTCCAGTATTCCCGTGCCGTAGGTAGAAGGGGTGGATCCTTATAGATAAAGTCAGGTTCTTCAGGCACGGATTCCTTGTCCGCCCCGGAACCAGCGTCCGGACCGTTGCTGCCGATATCCGCTGACGTCCCACGGGGGCGGCCCTGCCTCAGGGGCGCGCTTATGCTCAACCAGTCCTTTGGAAAATACAGGGCTATACGTTGGGTGGCATAGGCCTGGAGGTTCT
>MIBM01000033.1:0-928 GCA_001830645.1 Spirochaetes bacterium RIFOXYC1_FULL_54_7 | reverse complement strand
AGCATGGTCAGGTAGTACGCGCCATCGGCGCCGGGAGACCCGTAGTAGTCGATACGGTTCTGCTTGTTTACCCAAGGTTCGCTGTGGATAGGCAGGGCCAGGATCTCGTCTTCAGGCAGCTTTTCCCCTGAGACCTTCACCGGGAGCACCAACCGGACCGCCCGGTAGCGCAGGGCCTCTTCCCACTCCACCGGAGCCCAGTCAAAATAGACCAGCTCTCCCAGATCCTGTGAGGTGGTCAGCCCGAGCAGGCCGGCAGCGGCAAAGTCGCCGGCATAACTCAGATTGAAGTAGGCCCGGCCTGAATACCGCTTCCTGTCAGCCAGCTGAACATCAAACTTACCGCCACCCAGATCGTCGATGCGCAAAGGATGGCGGATCTCTCCGGGCAGGTCTACATAAGTGCGCTGCATGTCCCAGGCCGGCTTGAAGGCCTCACCCTGGAAGTAGAAGGCGTTCATGGTGCCGCTGGTGACGTTCCATTCTATACGATAGTATACCTCGACCTTGGCATCCGGGCGAAGGTTCAAAGTGATCTCGGTGGATACCAGATCGGCATCAAGGGCAACTGCCATGACTCCGGCAGTCACGAGCAGGCAGGCCAGGATAAGGATCCTGGTTGCCACTGCCAGGCGAACTGGTCGACAGGATATTTTCATAACTGCTCCTTGATGGCCATGCGGTCTTCCCGCTGAAGTCCGCCTTCCAGGTCCATGCGGGCTTTTTCAAGTACCGTCACCATTGCACGCAGGGCAGCAGTGACTCTCTCTGTAGCGTCCACAAAGTGATCATCGTCAGGCAGGGCGTAGCGCTTCTCTGTTGAGGCATCATCCAGTTCCTTCAGGTACAGGTCGACCAGGTCGATGCATTCGCCTATGGCATCCTCGGCCAGGGGATCCCGCTGCCTGGCCTTGCTGCAGGCGCTTAT
>MIBM01000032.1:3527-3675 GCA_001830645.1 Spirochaetes bacterium RIFOXYC1_FULL_54_7 | reverse complement strand
ACCAGATTCCTGGACAGACTCCTCGGCGGATGTTGCTGACTGGGCTGCAGACCCGGAAGTGGCATCCTCGGAGGCTTCCGCAGGGACGACCTCCTCTACAACCGCGGCTTCCTGGATCCTGACAATACCGTGCCAGGGCAAATCCAGT
>MIBM01000032.1:3022-3380 GCA_001830645.1 Spirochaetes bacterium RIFOXYC1_FULL_54_7 | reverse complement strand
AAGTAGCCAGCCACACGGTATGCCCCGGGAGCCGACGGCTCGGGCGTAATAGCCCTGAATACTGGTGGCGTGGTATCCTTGACGGTAGCAAGCAACTTGAGGCTGGTCTGTCCAGCTGAATCGTTTGCCTCGAACTCGACAAAGACCGGACCATCAGCAACACCATCCAGAGGCAGTTCAAAGGCAAATTCTTCCTGGTCAGATTCACCTGAAATCCCGACATCATTCCAGCTTGACTGGCCACGCAACCTGGCTCGCAGACTGGCAATACCCGAACCATCCCTGGCCGTCCCTGTCACTGTCAGCACCTGGCCAACGAAGGCAGGAAGAGCCTTGATCTCAAGTGTCGGAGAAGTCA
>MIBM01000032.1:0-3008 GCA_001830645.1 Spirochaetes bacterium RIFOXYC1_FULL_54_7 | reverse complement strand
TACAGTTCCTCTGATTTGAATAGATGGCCCTTGTCCGTAATCACCGTTACCCTATGTCTGGCTGGAGGGCCTTCATCGATGGACCGGACTACAATGCGGCCCTGGTCGGAGGCTATGCTCAGATAGTCGGAAGCCGGTTCCAGTTCCACTTTGGCTATGACGGCACCGGAAAAAGAACCAACCAAGGGCCTTTCCGAGCCAACGAGTCGCAGGCCATCAGGGCCTGGCAGAGGATCATCAAAACGCACTAGCGGATTACCCCTGGTACGGCTATAGTTGGTCAGATACACCAAGGATCTGGAGGATGCTTCCCTGCCGTGCTCGTCCTTGGCAAGAATCTGAAGATCTACAGAACCCCAGGGGCCATCCTTCGGCAGGGGCACTGCAAAGGAAACCGGATCCGCTCCTTTCGGAACAGCCAAAGCCAGGGGAGCAGCACCTGCCCAGGCATAGCTTAGTGACACGATCCTGCTGCCTCCCTCGGCCTTACCCCGCAGAACTGCCCCTGAATCCGGGACCAGCTCCATGCCGGGGATAAAAGGCTCATCCACCGTAGTCTTGTTGGGGCCAGGTACGGACACAAGCTCAAGGCCGATCCGTACCGGCTCACCAGCCTGTACAAGGGGCAAGACCGTGGTCAGACCCGACAGTCCGCTTGTATCCTCTGCCCAGACAGACAGGCTCCGCTTTCCCATACCCGAAGCAGGCACAGAAACGGCAAAGGCACCGGTTACAGGAACTCTGACAGGCTCGACATCATCCAGGCGATACCATACCGCTGCCGCACCATCGTCGTCCCGGACTGTACCAGTCAATATGAAACTTCCTCCAACTACCTCGCCGGCTACAGGCGAAGCGATCTGTATCAGGGGCAGGTCGGCCAGAGGATCTACAGACAGATTGACGTTCAGGTTTGTCACATTGCCTGCCACATCAGTGGCCTTCAACTGCAAGCGTGCCTTGGTCGGCTTCTTGCCATCAGGGACAGAAAGGGGTAGCACCCAGTAGGGGTTGCCCGCTTCAAGGGCTATGGTACCAAGCTCTTCGCCGAGGCTCCATTCAAGGGAAGCCAGGCCAACATCATCACGAGCCGCACCAACAGCCATAAAATTTCCATTTACCGACTGCTCGCTGCCAGGCGAGAACAGCTCTATCCTCGGTGGTGTATTGTCAACCAGAATAAGGAAGGGAGAGAACCCTACAGATCCGGCCTTGTCGGTTACCCTGAACCACATAACAAACGGCCCATCTGCAAGGCGCTTGCTATCCAGGGTATACGAGAACCGGGTATCCGCGCCTTTCTTTCCAGATGTCTTCACCGATGCATAGGTTTCGCCTCCATCGAGGGATACTTCCAAGCCATCAATGCCATTGTCATCCAGGGCCCGGCCATCCAAGCCCACCCTGCCTGCCGCAAGGGCACCTGACGCCCTGGAATCCACCTCGACATAAGGAATACTGCTGTCGAAAATCAAGGGTACGGCAATCTCCCGCCCTGCAGTACCGTGAATATCCACACCACGCACACCAATGCGGTAGGTCCCGTCAGTCAAGGTTCCGGCATCCATGGCGATGGCCCAGAAGTCATTGCCATCAGCTTTAGCCCATTCACCATTGTCGATACGCCATTCGACCCGTTCCACCCCATCGTCATCATCGCAGGTGCCTACTATTACCAGGCGCCCGCCTATACGGGTACCAGCGGGTGGATACGAAATGGATACCCGTGGCAGATCCGTCTCAGGATCTATGCGGACATTGAAGGGACCAGCAATAGCCGAATTGCCTGCAGCATCGGAGCCCTCCACCAGGATATTGTAGACGCCGGGTTTCATGCCCGTTACATCGAACTCAGTCTGCCAGTTCTCCAGCCCCTCTACGCTGCCCTGTACTACTTCCTTGGAGCCACCGGCGAAGGCGGGGGCGGCAAGGGAAAAAACAGTACATGTTGCAACAAGGGCAACAAGGAGTCTGATGCGTTTGAGCAATGCTGGCATACAAGTCCTTTCGACCGGGATTGGCATTTCATACCGGCGGTGGTTTCCAGTTACACTTTCTGAACACAGAAACTCTGTACGATTATCGGTATGTAGAAGAAATCCCTTGAAACTGACTGCAACATGGAGATGACCATACAGAATTAACAGCAAGAATCATGCCAAGGCGTTTCCCGGGTAAGAGGCGTGGTATTCCATGATTATATCAAGCCGGGAAGAACGTTCGGAGGGTCTTGTATTTCATCTTCGACAGATTCGACGTATTCTTCGACCTTTCAGTCGAGGTCAGTGATTTTTCCGGGAAGGTTCAAGGCTTCTGAATACCAAGTATCTCCATCCTTGAACGCAATCGTCTCTCCCCTATGCCAAGCAACCGGGCTGCCTGGCTCTGGTTCCAGGTTGCTGAACCAAGGGCTTCCAGCAACATTGTCCGTTCAAACAGCCGGATCCTGGTCTCATAACCATTTAGTACCTCATCTGCGGTTTCATCCCTGGCTGGTGCCAGGCCGGTATCATCTACAAAAATGTCCTTCCGGAAAATTGTGGTGCCCCGGGTCATCAGGATTGCCCGCTCAATGATGTTCTCCAGTTCCCTGACATTGCCTGGGAAAGGATACCTCATCAGAAGATCCAGGGCCTCCCTGCTGATTACCTTCACCTCACGCTTGTTCCTGGCACTGAATTTCCGGATGAAATGCTCGGCCAGGACCGGGATGTCATCCTTGCGTTCACGCAGGGCCGGCAAGTGGATGGGCACCACATGCAGACGCCAGTATAGATCGGTGCGGAAGGACCCGTTGTCCATCATGATCCTGAGATCCTTGTTGGTGGCAGCGATTATCCTGACATCAAGGATCCTGGTGGCATTCTCTCCTACCCTCTGGATCTGGCCGAACTGTATGGCCCTGAGCAGCTTCACCTGGATGGCTGGTGGAACGTCCCCGATCTCGTCAATGAACAGGGTACCCCCATCAGCTTCGCCGAAGCGCCCTTCCCTGTCCTGGCTGGCTC
>MIBM01000031.1 GCA_001830645.1 Spirochaetes bacterium RIFOXYC1_FULL_54_7 | reverse complement strand
AGCCAAAATGATGTTTTCTTTCCTTGAGGATATCTGTCCACTGCGGTAAATTTCAGAAGCAGGTGAATTGATGAAGGTTACCATACGCAATTCGTCCCTCCGCATAGCGGGCATATACGCCATCGTGGCAAGCCTCTGGATTGTATTGTCCGACAGGGTGCTTTTCTTTATGGCTGGAGATTATACCAATCTTGCAACCTTCCAGACCTTCAAGGGTATTTTTTTTGTGGCAGCAACAAGCATACTTCTGTTCTTCTTTTCCCGGTCCCAGTTGTCCAAGGTGGTTTCCCTGCAGTCCAGACAGAGGCAGGACGCTCTTGATGCGCTGCGTGAAAAGGAGGTGCTCCTGCGTGAGGTGCATCACCGGGTGAAGAACAACATGCAGGTGATAGTAAGCCTTTTGGGTTTGAAAGATGGCGGGGATGCCTGTGCTGGAAATGTCCGTGACAAGGTCAGGTCGATGGCTCTGGTGCATGAACTTCTGTACGCCTCCCCGGATCTGTCTGCGATAGATACCGCTGCTTTTGTCACCGGGCTGGCTGAACTGATGAGGGGTTCTGCGGTGGGCAGTGGGGTGGAGATCATTGGTGAAGGCGACAGTTTTTCAATGAGCGCATCCATGGCCATTCCGATAGGCATTTTCATGGTCGAGGCTTGTTCCAATGCAATCCAGCATGCCCGCAGCGGCCTTCCTGCCCAGGCGGTACCTTTGCGTATACACTTGTCCATCAATCTTGAAGGTATAAGTATAGTCGCAGGCGTCAAGGACAATGGCAGGGGTTTTGGGGAGAAGGTTTCTGCTGGTCAAGGTGCTACTGGTGGATTGGAAACGGGCGGTACTGGAACCGCCCTGATGGATGCCGTGGCTTCACAGGTAAGTGGCAACGTCATCCGGAGTGACGATGACGGGGCCCTCGTCCAGCTGCGTTGTCCTTTGGAAGGAGCCGTTTAGCCTGTCAGAGTTGTCTCCAGTCAGGTCTACCGACTGGAGGCAGCCAGCTTGTCCCAGTTGGCAACCAGCTGGCTTATGTCCGCCTTGGCAGCCGCCAGGGCTTTTCCATCGGCGCCTGCATCCAGGGCGTCTACGATGGCTCCGACTGAATCCTGGGCCGCTGACAAGTCCGCGGCACGTGCATCTCCCGCCGCAGGATTTGCAGCAACCGTGCGCAGCGATTCCCTCCGGCCCTTCCAGTAAGCTTCTCCATCCGTATCGAAGCCGTCCCACAGGATCTTGAAGCCACCATCGAAGAGTATGGGCTTGAACAGGTTGGAGCAGGGATACGAGGCACCGGTGAACCAGGCCACGAAGCGGGTGGGGTCGGTTCCACGTTCCACCAGCATGGATGCGGTACTTGCGTTACCCCAGAGGTCGCGGTCGTGGCAGCAGACATTACGGCCTTTGCCGGGGGTGTCCGGATCTGACAGGCCATGGGCGCGGAGTACGGAGAAGGCTGCCTGCCTGCCACCTGAGTCAGCGGCTGCCAAGAGGGCTGGCTCGATGGCTGCACGCCTTGCATCCCCGGCGCTCAGTCTGGCCATCAGTTTTGGCTTGAAGCCCTTCTCCACGTAGGCCTTCCAGGATTCCTTGTCTGCTATACGGCCAGCATCGGATTCGTCCAGGCAGGCCATGCGGTCATTCACCGGTGCAATGGATTTTCGCGAGGCGGTATCAAGGCGCTTGTAGTCGGCCTGAATGGTGTACGAATTGGATATGACTGCAGGACCGTCCAGTTCGCGCCAGGCCCAGCGCTTGCCTGCGGTCTCAAGTATGTAGGCTCCGTCGAAGCCCGAAATCAGGTAGCTGTTGTCGTAGACCAGTTTGCCTTTCAGGGCTCCGTTTCCGCCTTGTTCGTGGCCCTCGGTAAGGGCTATCAGGGCATCCCGTGCCTCGGTTGCACTTCCGGCAGCCATGAGGGCCGCCTTCAGGAAGTCCATGCCCAGAACGCCGTCCGGGGCGGCAGGGAACTTGCTGAATACCGCCTCGTTTCCTATGGCCACACCCTTCTCGTTGATGCCCATCTCGGCGCCTTCCATCCAGGTGGGGCAGGACAGGACCAAGGCGTAGCCGGCGTCAGGCACGCATAGCCTGCGTCCGCCCACAACAGCCGACTCGGATGGATTCCTCCGTGCGATGAGGCGGACTACCTGCACTTCCCTGGGATTCCTGTCGGAATTCTTGCCGAAGAAGCGCTGGTCGCCTGAAGGCAGATGGAAGGTGTCGCACATGGGAAGCTCCTGATCGGATGGAATGCGCCGGACCTGTAGCAGTCTGACCGGTCGGTTCGGCCAGGGATGGAATGCCTGGCCGTTTTACAGAAAAGCGACAGGCCGTCCCAGAGGAACGGCCTGCTTTGTGGTTCAGGTCGGGATCAGTCCTCGGTCGACATGCCGGTGAAGTCGAGGGGGATGGTCGGCTTGCGCTTGCCAAGCTGTACACTGAGCATGAAGATTCCCTGCTTGCCTTCGCCCATCAGCTCGATGGTCTGAAGGATGTCGGTGGCGTTCTTCTCTTCCTCCACCTGCTCGTCCACGTACCAGCGTACCAGGTTCTCGGTGGCATAGTCCTTCTCGGCCAAGGCCAGCTCCAGGAGTTCCTTGATGGAAGCGGTTACGAACTTCTCGTGCTCGAGGGTGGCCTCGAAGATTTCCTTGACGGTTTTGGCCTTCACCTCGGGTTGGTCTATCTTGGCCAGCTTGGGCGTGGCGTTCTGGTCCAGGAGGTAATTGTAGAGCTTCATGGCATGGAACATTTCTTCGTGATACTGAACCATCAGCCAATTGGCGATGCCCAGGTAGCCGGTCTCGGATTGCCGGGCCGACATAGCCATGTACAGATTAGCCGAGTACATTTCACGATTGATCTGAAGGTTGATGCGATCAACGATTTTCTTGGATAACATCTTTCTCTCCTTTGCGACAGTCCAAAGATCGGGTAGCTCGATGTATCATCCGCACCCGGCTTAAACAATAATACGCAGCCAAAAATCAAAAAGCAAGCTTGATATAATATTTTCTATATATTTGAGCGGCGCTGGAATCTTTCATTTTTGGCGCGCTGGACGGATTTTTTTTCATTTTTGGCGCTGGACGGATTTTGCTTGCCTTTTTTGATGTTTGAATCGATAATGACTGGCTTAAAGGCAAGCAAAATCCG
>MIBM01000030.1:20353-21600 GCA_001830645.1 Spirochaetes bacterium RIFOXYC1_FULL_54_7 | reverse complement strand
TTGTCCAGCAAACTCTGGCTGATGCCCGGAGGGGTTGCCCCGCCGAAGGTGCGTGACAGTATGGCCATGCGGGCCACCTCCTCCAGCACGGCGGCATTGTGCACCGCGGACATGGGGTCAGACCCCCAGCTGAAGGGGCCGTGGCCATGGACCAGCACTGCCGGTATGTCGGTGGCGGTCAGGCTACGGGTCCTGAAGGTCTCAACAATTACCAGGCCTGTCTCGTGCTCGTAGGCGCCTTCTATCTCTGTTTTGGTCATGGGACGGGTGCAGGGCACGGCGCCGTAGAAGTGGTCGGCATGGGTGGTACCCTCCGCAGGCAGGTCCATTCCGGCCTGGGCTATGGCTGTGGCATGGGTGGAGTGGCTGTGGGCTACGCCGCCGAGCTCGGGGAACTCCCTGTAAAGGACCAGGTGGGTGGGCAGGTCGGATGAGGGTTTGTATGAGCCTTCCACCGTTTTGCCGTCAAGGTCGACCACGACCATGTCGCTGGCCTTCATGGTTTCGTAGGCTACACCGGATGGCTTAATGGCTACCAGGCCACTCTGCCTGTCCACTCCGCTGGCGTTGCCCCAGGTAAATATAGCCAATCCGAGGGCTTTGAGTTCCAGATTGGCCAGCCAGGCCTGTTCCTTGAGTTCCAGTAGGGTCACAGCAAACCACCTTCCTGCATGCGCTGTATCATCCATTCCCGGGCCTTGCGTATGTCGCCTGCCGGATCCGGGCTTTTGTCGGTCCACATCTCGACCAGGTACGAGCCAGTATAACCCAGGTTCTTCAGGGTGCGGAAGGCACCGGGAAAGTCAACGCAGCCCTGGCCAAAGGGCAGATCCCTGAACTGGCCGGCAAAACCCGGTCCGGGTTTCAGGGCGTCTTTCAGGTGGACCGCCGCGATCCGGCCTTTTGCAAGGGCCAGTTCAGCGGCCACGTCTTTGGCCCAGACTGAAAGGTTGCCGATATCCGGGTATACCTGGAACCAGGGGCTGGGCAGTTCCTTGGTAAATTCCAGCCAGCGGCCGATGGTTCCCATGAAGGGCGTGTCCATGATCTCCATGGCCAGGCAGACCTGCATGCGCGAACCCAGTTCCACCGATCTTGCCAGGCCTTCCTTGTAGCGGCTGAGGGTATCCGGGGTGCTTGGTTCGTAGAAGACATCATAGCCGGCAAGCTGGATGGTCCGTATGCCAAGGTCTACGGCCAGTTGTATGGCCTTGACCATTATGTCCCAGCTTCTGGCCCGGATGGCT
>MIBM01000030.1:5837-20310 GCA_001830645.1 Spirochaetes bacterium RIFOXYC1_FULL_54_7 | reverse complement strand
ACATGGATGGCACCCGCAGACCCGAGGCAGCCACTGCCTCCCTGAAGGCTGTCCGCTGGCCGGCAGACCAGTCCAACCGGGCCAGCCGGCCATCGGACTCGTCTACCGACATCTCTACATACTCGTAGCCGGCATTCCGGGCAGTTTCAAGAAGTCCCGGCCAGTCCAGTCCGGCCGGCAGGGCCTTTTCGTAGATACCAAGGGCTGGCAGCCCTGAGGTCTGCAGTCCCAGGGACGGCAGACCGGCCGGGTTCGGGTTCATGACCAGAGTTCTGCTATTTTGGCCTTGAAGGCCCGGGCAGCGGCGGCCGGATCGGCTGCGTCCCGGATCGACCTTCCTGCTATGAACACCTTTATGGGAATACCGGCAAACAGGGGCAGGTCTTCCACCACCAATCCACCGGTTATGGAAAGGGCAAAGCCCATGCCGGCCAGGCGGCGGATCTTGTCCAGATCTTCCTGTCCCCAGGACTGGCCGGCCGCTTGGGCGTCACGGCCCCGGTGGTATACAACCTGGCTTATCCCGGCAGCGCGCCAGGCTTCGGCCTCCTCCCATGACCAGGTGCCGGTCAGTTCTACCTGTACATCCAGGGGGGTAAGGGTCTTGGCGGGATCCGCTGCCTGGTTACATTTGCGCGCAGCAGCCAGGGCAGTTTCTACGGTGGCTATGGGGGCGCAGCAGATGACAGTCATCCAGTCCGCACCGTTGTCGTAGACCATGTTTGCCAGTATGGTGCCTGCATCGGCGGCCTTGATATCCGCAAGTACGATGCGGTCGGGATACAAGGACTTCAGGCACCGGACTGCCTGCATGCCTTCTGAACAGCAGAGTATGGTTCCTGCCTCCAGGACATCCACTTCGGCGGCGAGGACCCTTGTGGACGCTAGGGCGTCCGCAAGGGTCTTGTTGTCTAGTGCGAGTTGCAGCATTGGCAGGGCCATGGTTTCCTCCTGTATGGCAGGTCGCTTTTGATTAAAAAATGATCAAATGAACATATAAATGTGCGTTTGATGTTCTTTATCATACTCTGAGTTCATATTTCGCGCAAGACAAATCAGATTATTGAACAAAAAAATGATCAATTTTAACCCAGTAGTCATTACGGTATTTCTTGTGACTGCGTGTCATACTGATAGGTCTAGAACAAGATCAGGGAGCACTGTATGAAATATGCGAAGTACTGGGGTATGATGACGTTTGTGGTTTGTTTTGGCCTGGTTTTCCCTGCCGTTCTTGCAGCCCAGGAGGCCAGGCCTGTCTATCTGGTCAGACAGCCAGACCAGAATGATGTCTGGACCATGAACATGGGCGTTCAGGCCGAAGCATTGCGCCTGTATGTGCCCACTGCGTTCGAGCGCAAGGGCAAGGCAATAAACCTTAGTTTTGATACGCCCGGTGTCTCATTGAACTCAGGCCGGGAAACCATCATTTCAAGGTCAGGCGATGGGCTTCTGGTCCGCTATGATGTTTCCATTGCCGGTGCACCCCCCTTGCCGAAGGCAGACCGCAGTGTGACTATACGCTTCTCCTTGGCAGAGCTCGGCGTTGCCGAGGTGGTGGATTCCGGGACTCCCGGTTCTTATGCAGTTCGGCAGGCCATCCTGACTGGTCCGTATGCAAAAGGCCGGGCCTGGGTGCAGAGCATCGATTTCAAGGACAATCGCTTCATTGTAGTAGTGGGGCTGAAGCGCTAGACCTTGGTGAATGGCCGCCTGGCTGGTTTTTCTTTATATTATTACAACGACCCTGAATGATTTTTGGAGGAAATGGTGCACGAGATCAATTGTTCATGGAATGGTGATATGGCTTTTACCGCCAAGGTGAATGGCCACGAGATTGTACTGGATGCCGAGGAGCAATTTGGTGGCAAGAATACGGGACCGCGGCCCAAACCGCTTATCCTGACTGCGCTGGCTGGCTGCTCCGGTATGGATGTGGTCTCGGTTCTCAAGAAGATGCGGGAGCCGGTCAGCTGGTTCAATATGCGAGTGGAGGGAGACCTTACCGAGGAGCACCCCAAGACCTATACCAAGGTGAGGATAATCTACCAGTTCAGGAAGGCGGACGGTCTGAAGGACGAGAATGTGCAGAAAGCCATCAACCTGTCCCAGGATCGTTACTGTGGGGTCGCTACCCTGCTCAGGAAGGCTCTTGAGCTGGAATCCGCCATAGAGTACCTGTAAATAAGGTTCGAGCTCCTGCAAAGCAGGCGGGTGCTATACTGGAATGATTTTCAGTTGTCTCGTCTGAAATATTGACAAATATACTTAATATGTCATATTGTTTTTCATTGCGAATGACAATCGCGAAAGGAACACAGTATGCATATTTCCAGCACGGCTTTTGCCGATGGGGCCTATCTCCCTTTTGATACAGCATACGAGGCAGGCAATATCTCTCCTTCCCTGCTGTGGTCAGATGTTCCCTCGGGTACGGTTTCTCTGGCCTTGACCTGTGATGACAGTGCTGGTCCTGGTGACAAGAGTTGGACTCACTGGCTCATGTGGGATATCCCTGCTTGTGAAACAAGGCTTCCACCAGGCCTGCCTCCAAATGATCGTTTCGATGGCGGTATAATCCAGGGCCTGAATGATTATCTTGAACTGGGCTGGGGCGGACCCTGTCCGCCGGCTGGCCTTCACCGGTATGAGTTCACCCTCTATGCCCTCGCTGGCAGACTGGAACCGTCTTGCAGGACACGTAGCCACTTTGACGTGGCGATTGCTCCCCTGATACTTGAAACTGCAACCCTGACAGGATATTACCGGTCCGAAGACGCAGGTATGGGTTTTCTGCCCTCCTTGCGGTTGCCTGGGGGACTGGAACTCTGAATGGGCCGCGCCTGAATTGAATGACCTATCTCGGTTTTCTTTAGATTCAGGAAGGTCTTGGCTACCAGAGGATCGAAATGGCTTCCTGAACCAGCGGCAATGACGGCGGCTGCCTCATTGGCGGGTATCGCCTTCCTGTATGGTCTATCCGAGCGAAGTGCATCCCATACATCTACAATGGCAAATATCCGGGCACCCAGTGGAATCCCGGTTCCTTTGAGTCCCCTGGGATAGCCGCTTCCATCCCATTTTTCATGGTGGCAGTATGGTATCTCTGCTGCTTTTGCCAGGAATCCCACCTTTGCCAGCATACGGAATGCTAGTTCAGGATGCTGTTTCATGAGGTTCATTTCATCATCATCGAGCTTTCCTGGTTTCAGGAGTATCGAATCCGGGATTCCCATTTTCCCGATATCATGCAGGAGGGCTCCACGTCGCAGGTCATTGAATCCTTCCGGATTGATGCCCATTGCCTTGGCCAGTTCCATGGTCATCAAGGTGACCCTGCGGGAATGTCCCTCGGTTTCCTGGTCGCGTAGTTCAAGCATCCTGACCCAGGCCTTGAGTGTTGCATCGTATGAATCTGCAAGGGCTTGGTTTGATTGCCTGGATTCAATCAACAAGCGATTGCCGGATACAGCAGCTGCCAGAATCGCGGTTATGGTATCAAGCAATTCATCTTGTATTGCGGTGTTCCCCCGGTCGAACAGCTCAATCGCTCCAACTGCCTTGTCATCCACAACGATAGGTGAGACCCGGTATGAATGGAATCCGTTGCCCGCCATGTAGGCCAGGAGGGAAGTTTCGGCTGAACCGGTTTCCGGTAACCTGAAGGCGATGGTACGGCGTTCGAGTATTGCCCTGCCTGCACAACCCTGTCCCAAAGACAAACCATCAGCCAGGACGGATGCATCCGGAAAACCCTTGCGGGCTATTGCCTCAAGCCGATCTTCAGAATCACGAAGAATGACCAGGCTTGCAAGATCGGAATTTCCACTGATCAGGGTTTCTACTGCCTGATAGGCAATCTGGCTGAGGGTTTTCCCACAGGCCAGGGCAAGGGCAACGTCTTTTATCGATGGGGTAGGCCCTACCAGGTTTTTGACGGGTACCAATGAGGGGTAGTCAAGGCTTGCCTCACTATCCACCTTCGGGAAGGTCTGATACGGCGTGCCTGAATACCCTAAGGAAAGATGCACACGGTTTCTGCCATTCTTCTTGGCAATATACATTGCGGCATCAGCCGCAGCTAGCAACTCTTCAAAATTTCCCGGCGTCTGTACTGCGCCAGCCTGGAACACACTGAGATCAATCGCAGCTACTCCGAAACTGGCACTCATCCCTATGCCAAGGCTTCGAAGAGGTGTACCCGAAATGGTAGCCCTGATACGGTCGGCGGCTTTGCCGGCTTCATCCAGCCTGGTTCCAGGAAGGAAGAAAGCAAACTCCTCCCCTCCATACCGGCCGGCGATATCCCCGGCCCGCAGTTCACGTTGCGCTCTTACTGCCGCTTCTTTCAGTACTTCATCCCCCGCCGCGTGACCTTTTGTATCGTTGATGATCTTGAAGTGGTCCATATCCATCATGATGGCGCATACAGGAGTCTTCTCCCGTATGCAACGTTCAAGGGCCCTGCCGGATTCCGCTGCAAAAGCCCGACGGTTCAGCAGGCCAGTAAGAGGATCCAGGGTAGCCAGGCGTTCGAGGTCGCCATATACCCTTGCATTGCCAATGGCTATTGCCGCACTTGCTGCAAAGGACTCGGCTATCTGCTTCCATTCTCCCGTTTCGTCACGGTCGGTCCGCATAATGCACAGGAATCCCAGAGTATCGGGACCCCGCTCCAAGGGAAATGCTACCCACGCGCCCTTGGGAAGGCTGGTATCAGGTAGGGAATAGCTGAATTTTCTTGCGTTGGAGTGATGTTCGGCTGCCCTCTTGATGCCACCTTTGTCTGCGATATATACCACAGCCTGCTCATAGGGGACCAATTCTTCAAGACCCTCAAGTACCAGTTGCAGGATAGCCTCAAGATTATGGATGGATGCCAGGGCCCGGGCCAGTTCCGCCTGCCGGGATACTATGGTTGCGGCGTTTTCCAATAACGCCGATTGAGCCATGAGAAGTATTTTCAGATCAAGGAGGACATAGCTACCATCAGACCGCTTCACTGGCAGAGGTTCGTAACGCTGTGCAAGGGGGCGTTCAAGCGCTTCCGGTACTGCCACATCTATGGTTACATTACCTCTAAGAAAATACGGGGTCTCGCCCCGGGATTCAAATAAGTCCTTTATGGGACGGTTCATGTAGACGGCAACACCGTAGGGGCGTGCCAGGGTTTCATACAGTTGTTGCCTGGAAAGTACTCCAAGAAGCCGGCCTTCATCCAATATCAGGATTCCCGGAAGTGCCGGACTGGCGTCCAGGACTTTGACCGCAGTAGCTATCATTTCATCCGGAGCCAAGGTGTATTCGGAGCCCGTAAGGGATTCCAGAGTACCGCTTCCGGGAAAGACCTTCCTGCGTTGCCTTGCAATATCGAAATGATCTACAATGCCTGGTTCCATGGTATGAGCATAATGATGGCTGATTGATTTGGAATCAGGAACCTATTAATTTACTGTTAGGGGGTGTGCTTTCAGCCTTGGAGATCGGCGTAGGCCTCAAGTTCGGCCGCCGTCTCCTCCCACTCGGAGGACAGACGTGCGGTGGCCGCCTCTATCTCGTCGGCCTGGGCTTGCAAGGCTCTCATGCGGGCACCGTCCGAATAGTTTCCTGGCAGACTCATGGCTGCCACGGTCTCGGCCTTTTCATCATCCAGCTCGCCTATCCTGCCTAGCAAATCGCTCTCCCGTTTCTGGAGGCGGTTCCTCTCGGCCTTGCGCTTCTTGTCCAGTTCCCTGGCTGTCTTGGCGTCCATGGGTGGCAGGACAGGTCCTGTATGATTGCCCGCCTGACTGCCTGCATTGCCAGTCTGCGCAGGATTCCCGGACTGTCCCGGTTGTGCCCTGAGGCTGGACTGGGATGCTGGTCCCTGCTGCACAACAGGGCCTGGATCGTAATCCGGCTTGCCTGCCAGCTCACGAGCCTTCTTGTCCAGATAATACCGGTAATTCCCGTAGAACAAGCGCGGGGATGAGCCGCATGACAGCTCCAGCACGCGGTCTGCCAATCCCTCTATGAAGAAACGGTCATGGGATACAAAAAGCACCGTGCCGGTGAAGCGCTTGAGGGCGTCCAGCAGTACATCCTTGGAGTCCAGGTCCAGGTGGTTGGTCGGCTCGTCCAGGACCAGGAGGTTGGCCGGGTGCAGGAGCATCTTGAGCAGAGCCAGTCTTGAGCGTTCACCACCCGACAAAACCTTTACCGGTTTGTGTACATCGTCGCCCCTGAACAGGAAGGCGCCTAGCATGGTTCTGATGCCAGGAAGCAGGGGAGTGGGGCAGGAGGCCTCGGCCTCTTGTTCAACGGTCAGGGTTTCATCCAGGGAGTCGGAGACGTCCTGGGAGAAATAGGCCACGCTGATACCGGTGCCATAGCGGATGGTTCCCTCGTGTTTTTTGTCAACACCCGCGATAAGTCGCATCAACGTGGACTTGCCGGCACCATTGCGCCCGACGAAGGCTATCTTGGTTCCGGAGTCCACAGTGGCGGACAGCTCGTCCACCACCCTCTTGTCGCCGTATGATTTCCTTATCCCTTCCAGAGTCAGGGCAATGCGGCCGCAGTGTGGAGGGGCAGGGAAACTGAAATGCACACGTTTCATGCCCTCCGGGACGATTATGGGCTCAATCTTGTCCAGCTGCTTGACCCGGCTCTGCACCTGGGCAGCTTTGGAGGCCTGGTAGCGGAAGCGGCGGATGAAATCTTCCAGTTTGGCTATTTCTTCCTGCTGGGCTTCCCAGGACTTGAAGAGGGTCTCAAGCTCCTGGGCACGCTGTTTTTCGTAGCCCGAGTAGGTGCCCGGGTAGCGGGACAGCTTGCCGTTCCATAATTCGTACACTTCTTTTACTGTAGCGTCCAGAAAGGAGCGGTCGTGGGAAACTACCACGAATCCACCGGCATATGATTTGAGGAAGCTTTCAAGCCAGTCCCTGGCCTCTATGTCCAGATAATTGGTTGGTTCGTCCAGGAGCATGATGTCAGGATTCTCGAGTATCACCTTGGCCAGGGCTACACGCATCTGCCAGCCGCCGGACAGTTCGTCGACCATCCTGTCCATATCCTGCTCTACAAAGCCAAGTCCTTCCAGAACTTCACGTATCCTGTCCTTGCGCCGCCAGTATCCCGAACCGTTTATGGATTCATCCAGGTGATGGTAGCTGTCCAGCAGGCCTTCCAGTTTTGGGTCGCCTTCCAGGAGATCCTGAAGTGTACTTCCGATTGCATCCCTCTCATTGATCAGGGATTCAACAGCGCCATAAGCCTTCTCTGCCTCCTCATAGACTGTGCAACCGGTATATTCAGCGCCGGACTGGGGTAGATAGGATATACGGGTACCCTTCTGCACTGCCCGTGAGCCTGAATCGGGAATCATTTCTCCCATGACGATGCGCATGAGGGTGGTCTTGCCTGCGCCATTGGGTCCGGCAAGGGCAGCCTTGGTGCCTTCTGCAAGATAGAGGGCCGCTTCGACGAGTATATCCCGCGGCCCGAAGGCCAGGGAGACCCCGCTGAACTGTACAAAGGCCATGGCTCAGCGGTACCTGATGAAGTTAGCGATCGAGGTCAGCTCAGTTGGCGATGAGGCGGTTGCCTCGGTTATCATTGTAGGAGGCAAGTGGGCCAGTTCCAGACCGTCCGGAGTAGCCCGGTAGGCAAAGGTGATCCTGGGCTGTTTCTCGCTGTCAAACAGGAGCGAGAAGGCTCCGTCCCATGTAAGGGCAAGTTCGGGTGACAGGAAGGTGTCCATCAATATGGCACCGGTTTCTCCGGCACCTTCGGGAATAATTGATGGAACCAGGATTTCCGTACCTACCCAGGTGAAACGGGCTGACCGGGTCATGATAAGGACACCGAAGAACTCGCTTTCAAATCGTTCACCGTCGGCCACCAGGGTTCCCAGCCTGGCAAGCCGCCTGCGTTCCTCTGCAAGGATGACCGTCTGCGGTTCATCACGTTGCTTGTTGAAGGTAACCGTGAAGGGAACATCGGGATTGGCTGGATCACTGCTGGCCAGGAGTACCGCGGACGGGTCGGACGCCGGCGGGGTAAGCACCAGGTTACCGGACTGGTTGAAGTGGATGGTCACTCCTGTGGGAACCAGTTCAAAGGTACCATCGGCGGCCTGGGTAATCGAGGTGTAGCGGTATACCCTTGAAAAACCCGGGCGTTCCACCCGCACGATCCGCTGTGTGGCATCGGCAAACAGTCCGAATCGGGGATGGTACGAGCGGAGATCCACTTCACCTGAATCAGCCATGGGTATGAAATAATCCGGTCTCCAGACCGGACCGAACAGCTCGGCTATCTGGATATCCAGTCGTGGAGCATTGGTGGCTGCACTCGGTCTGTCTTCCTCGTTCCTGTTCCAGAAAATCAGTTGGTTGGAAAAGACATAGCCTGTGGTGCCGTCCTCCGCCAGAGCCTGGTACCAGTCACCGGGCAGAGGAACACCGCCGGTCTCGACTAACGCCCCTCTGACTTTTCCAAGCAATTTTATTTCCTGGTCAAGGCGAAGACGGTAGACCTGGATTCCAAGGTTTTCTGGCTTGTCACGCAGAAGCAATCCGTCCCTGGCGGTTATCCCGAAAACCGGGGCAAGATCGGCATAGGCTTCAGCGGCGGTTTCGGCAGTCTTGCGATTCTGGTACAGGTCTATCCGCCACAGTTCCAGTTCCTCCACTTCTTTGGAATCCGGCAGGCGGATAGCGTAGGTTTTTGTGATATTGGATTTGAACAGGACAGGTGCAGCGGTGCCGTACTCCAGAGCGGAGTCCTCCGGAGGCCAAAGGACAACACCCCAGCCAATGGTCTTGGTACACGAACCAAAGATCGAGGCAAGCAGGAACAAGGAGAGGAAGCCTGCGATTCTGGTGGCAGTGAAAGGTTTTCGTAGGGGAGATCTGGAAGTCATGGACTATTTATAGCCAATAATCGGGTGTCTTGTCACGTCCGTAATGCAAGGGGCTATGCCAGGCGATAAGGCAGGCGAGCTTGAATGATAGCCAATGCTTCGCCATACTGATTCCTTATGGCTGTATCCGGCAGCCGGCATCCTCTGGAGGCACCGTGAGCGTCAGGACCGAAGCAGTCATAGAGATAGGCTCTACCGGCATCAGAGCCATAATCGCAAACATATTCGATACAGGTATATACGAAGTTCTGGAGCGGGCTGGAAAACCTGTTTCCCTGGGCAGGGATGCCTTTGCCAGTGGTTCAATAAGCAGGGATACCATCCGTGAAAGTATAGCAGTACTCAGGGGCATACGCGAACTGCTCAGGTCGTACGGCATCAAACCCGAGTCGGCACGGGTGGTGGCAACCAGTGCCATCCGTGAAGCGGAGAACCGCGATGCCTTCATAGACCGGGTTGCCCTCAGAACAGGTTTCAAAGTCGAGATTGTCGAGGACATAGAAGAAAGCCACTACATGTACCTTGCGGTGCAGTACGCCCTTGGCAACGATGCCAAGTATTTTGCCCGATCCAATTCCATCATCATCGAGGTGGGGGGCGGTTCAACCGAACTCATGCTGCTCCGCAAGGGGCGTATTGTAGCCGCCCACTCCCTGCGCCTCGGAACTGTCCGGGTGGACGAACAGTCCAGGGCGGCCATGGGCGTTACGGGGTACTTGATGCGCTTCCTGGCTGACAACGTACGAAATGCCTGTGATTCCATGGAAGAGGAGTTGCCTCTCGGGGGGGTCAAATCCTTCATCGTCATAGGACACGACGCACGCTTTGCCGCCCGGATAGCTGGCATAGAAGGCAGGGAGGATTACCGCGTCATACCCAAGGCAGCCTTCGTGGCCGTCATAGACCGGCTGCGTAGCATGAGCGTCGATGCCATTGTCTCGGAATACCACTTGCCCTACGACCAGGCAGAATCACTGGTGCCGGGCTTGGTGATCATAGGGCTCTTCCTGGAGCGCACCAAGGCCGAGGAGCTGATTGTACCCAATGTAAGCATGCGTGAAGGTCTTCTGGTCGCAATAGCAGGGGGCAAAGGTGGTGAGATCGAGGACGAGATCCACACCCAGGTCATCGCTTCTACCATCGGGTTGGGCAGACGTTACCACTTTGACGAGGAGCATGCCAGGAATGTAGCCGCCCACGGATTGTTCCTCTTCGACAAACTGGCAGAGTTGCATGGCATGAGCCGGCGGGAGCGGGTTCTCCTTGAAGCCGCAGCCTGGCTGCATGACATTGGCACCTTCATCAAGGCCGATGGCCACCATTATCATTCAGAATATATAGTCAGGAACAGCGAGATTTTCGGTTTACAGCGGGAAGACCTTACGATCGTGGCAAATATTGTCCGTTATCACCGGAAGGCTGGTCCATCGCCTTCCCATATCAACTACATGAGTCTGTCCAGGGAAGACCGCACCATAGTACTGAAGCTGGCTGCCATACTGCGCGTGGCTGATGCCCTTGACAGGGGGCATACCCAGCGGTTGACGCTGGAAGGCCTGGAACTCAAAGAGGATCACCTGTTGCTCAAGACCGACTGCGAAGGTGACCTGTCCATGGAACGGCTCTCGCTGATTGAAAAAGGAGACATCTTCGAAGATGTCTTTGGATACAAGGTGGTGGTCATATGAGTGGACAGAAAACCAGCCCGGGCTTCTTCAACCGTGAACTATCCTGGCTTGAGTTCAATGCCCGGGTGCTCGAAGAAGGCTTGTTAAAAAGCAATCCCCTTCTGGAACGACTTCGATTCCTCTGCATAGTCTCCAGTAATTTTGATGAATTCTTCATGGTCCGGGTGGCGGGCATAAAAGCCATGCTACGCAAGGGTCTGCGTGATCAGGATATTTCAGGCCTAAGCCGTGAGGAGGTACTATCCCGGATAAGCATACGGGTCAGGGAACTGATCGCGCGACAGTACACGGTATTGGAGGATGAAATACTGCCATCCCTGACTGCGGAAGGCCTCAAGGTGATCCGGCCAGTAGACTACGACGGGGTAACCTCACGATGGTTGGAGACATATTTCAGCGGGCAGGTGGCTCCGTCATTGACGCCTCTTGCGGTGCCATCCGATGATGCCGGGCATTTCCCGTCTACCGGCAACCTGCGGATACACGCTGCCTTTCTTCTGGAGAAAGAAAGCCGGGACAGTCCTGAGGATTTCTGGCCTGACTCCGGGGACGAGCCCCTGGCAATAGTTCAGTTGCCCCCAAACTTCGGCCGTTTTGTCCGCCTGCCTCCAACGGATGATGGCTGCCTGCGCATAGCACTTCTTGACGATATAGTGCTCACCTTTGGGCATCGTCTTTTCCCCGGGTACCTCACCAGGGAACGGGCTTTGTTCAAGGTCACCAGAGATGCGGACATAGGAGTTGATGAAGACCGGGACGATGATTTTGTAGCTGCCATGGAGGAGATCCTGGTTAACCGCCAGAATTCCTGGCCGGTCCGTATCACCCTCTCCGGAGACTCCGCTACGATCAGCACGATGATTGCCAAGGCTTTGGAACTGGGCGAAGACGATGTCTACACCCTTCCCGGTCCCATAGACCTCAAGAGTTTCATGGAGTTGGCTACATACAAGGGTTTCGATCGTCTCCGCTTTCCACAGTGTGAACCTGTCGAGACCCTGGCACTATCGGATGACAACACCATCTGGGATGAGCTGCGAAAGCGTGACCTTGTTGTACACCTGCCATACGAATCCTTCCGCCCGGTCGAACAGCTGATACAGACTGCCGCCGGTGATCCTGCGGTCCTGGCCATCAAGATTGCCCTGTACCGTACTTCCGGTGATTCTCCGATCATCAAGGCTCTTACCAAGGCTGCCCAGACCGGCAAACAGGTTACAGCCGTTGTGGAACTCAAAGCCCGCTTTGATGAGGAGCGGAACATGGCCTGGGCCAGCAGCCTTGAGCAGGCCGGTGCGATAGTCGTGTATGGCGTGGCCAGGCTGAAAGTTCATGCCAAGATGTGTCTGGTGGTACGAAGGGAAGAGGATGGAATCGTACGGCGTTATGCCCACCTCTCCACAGGCAACTACAATGACAGGACAGCCCGCCTGTATGGTGACATTTCATACTTCACGGCCAATCCAGGGATCTGCGAGGATGTGGGCGCCTGTTTCAACATGCTTACTGGTGTATCCGCAGTCATGCGCCTGTCCGTGTTGTCCATGGCACCTTTTGATCTGAAGCGGCGAATCCTGAGCATGATAAAACGGGAAGAAGAGCGGAGTACACCGGAGGTTCCTGGTTTCATAGCAGCCAAGATGAATGGCCTGACGGATGTCGATATCATCAATGCCCTGTACCGGGCTTCCACTGCCGGAGTACGGATACTGTTGAATGTACGTGGCGTTTGCCTGATGATTCCTGGATTAAAGCACCGGTCCGACAACATCAAAGTGGTATCCGTAGTAGGACGCTATCTGGAGCATTCAAGAATATATTACTTCAGGAATGGAGGCTCGGAAGAGCTGTTTCTGGCAAGCGCGGACTGGATGCCCAGAAACCTGGAACGCCGCATAGAACTGATGTTTCCTGTGTGCGGGGAGCAGGCCAGGGAGAGGGTCTACGATCTTCTCATGTCTTATTTTGTGGATAACTGCCAGGCAAGGGTGCTCTCGGCATCCGGACTCTGGAAACGCTTGCTGCCCTCGGATGGGGAAGAGTCCTTCTCGGCCCAGGATTATTTCCAGGAAGAGGCCAGGTCCAGACGGGTCGGGAGCCCTTTGGCCGACCATGGCCAGATCCTGCCGGTACGCAGACGTGCTCCATGAAAACGTTGAATCAGAGCTCTGCGTGGCTGCAGGAAGCCAGTGGCTAAGACAATCTCGATCGTTCAGCCGGTGCTTGCCTCATACTCCAGATTGACGGGTAACTCGATCTTGAACAAGGCGCCACCCAGGGTAGAGTCGGCAACCGTCAGACTACCCTGATGCCGGTTCACGATGATGTCATAAGAGAGGGATAATCCCAAGCCAGTGCCCTTGCCGGCGGGCTTGGTGGTAAAGAAGGGGTCAAACAGGCGATCCTTGATGTCATCCGGTACCCCGGGACCATCATCCTCTATTTCGCATATTACCCTGCCTTCGTTTACCGCCGTCCGCACAAGGATACGTCCCAGGCTGCCGCGTTTCTGGCTGGCTATGGCCTGGGCGGCGTTGACCAGAATGTTGAGTAGTACCTGGTTTATGGAGCCCCCGACGGCCTGCACTTTCGGCACTCCGCAGAATCCGGTTTCAACCTCAGCTACATACTTGATCTCGTTCCTGGCCATTACCAGGGTGCTCTCAAGGCCTTTTTCCAGATCATAGGGTCCCAGGGGTTCATGGTCATCTATCCTGGCAAAACTGCGCAGGTTTTTAACAATGGCCATGATCCGGCCGAAACCGTCATCGGACTCGGCCACCAGCGAGTCTATCTCGTTAAAAACATAGTCAAGGTCAAGATCCGCGGCTATGTGTTCATGTCCCTCCGGATCAAGGGCACAGGCCTTGCTCCATGCTTCATGAAGTGTGGCGAGGAAGCTGTGGAGGGTGGTATGATTGCTTTTAAGGAATCCCAAAGGGTTGTTTATCTCATGGGCAACACCGGCGGCGAGCTGGCCTATGGATGCCAGTTTTTCCTGCTGGACCATTCTCTTGTGTGTGGACTTGAGCCTCTCGTTTGCTTCAGCCAGTTCTATATTCATGGCCCAGATGTTCCGTTCCATGGCTATGCGTTCGCTTATATCCCGGATTATTCCCTGTATTTCGATTATCTGTCCATCACGGTCCTTTACTGCCTGGGCGGTTTCTACACAGTGGAGCTTGGTTTCGTCCATTCGCGTGAGGATGATCTCGTGGTCAACCACAAAACCGTCCAGTTGTATCTTTTCCAGGAAATGCTTCCTGTCTTCGGGTGAGTAGACCCAACGCGAGAAGGGTCTACCCAGTACTTCGAACCGATCCGTTGTACCAAACAGGCGCAGGCCAGCATTATTGATGCTTGCTACTACATCATTGGCGTTGGCCATGTAGATCATGTCCCGGGATTCTTCGAAGAAGGTGCGCAACCTTTCCTCGTTCCTGCGAAGGGCTTTTTCAGAAATCGCCCGGAGGTTTTCATCCCTGGAACGAGTCTGCCTGGCTTCGATTATCGGTTCCAGAAGCTCAGCAATACCCTTCAGGCAAGACGATTCGTTCTGGGTAAAGCGTTGCTCAGTCCTTCCCAGGGCTAGAATGGCCGAGGGGTCTTCTTTCTTGCCGATTGCTACTGCTATGGCTACGGCCCAGTTCCCTCCCGGACCGTCGAAGGTCTGGGTATTCCCCTTCACAAGCTCCAGCAAGGGCTTCAGATAACTAGCTTCCAGGCCAATTGGCCCTTCCTGATCAGCGGTCAGAAATTGCCAGTCTTCCATCTTTTGTCGGTAGGCCAGCAGCCAGGAATCAGCACCTAAGGCATGCTTTGTCTTCTGTGCTGCAGTGGCATAGGCTTCAACATCGTTCTGGTTGCCCCCCACCTC
>MIBM01000030.1:0-5820 GCA_001830645.1 Spirochaetes bacterium RIFOXYC1_FULL_54_7 | reverse complement strand
CGGCAACTATCCTGGCATTGGTGTCTGGTCCATACTCACTAGTCCGGGGGGTCATGGACAGGCCTTATAGGAATCAATGAAGGAAAAAAAGGAGGTAAAACCAAGCAGGTCTATGATGTTCCAAACATGCTTGGGTATGCCGCAGAGGGAGAGCTTTATGCTTCGCCTTTTGGTTTCGCTCAGAATTGTCGCCAGGCTGCCCACCCCTGTGGACGAGATGTAGCTTACTGCCGATAGGTCAATGATCAGGGTAGACGGTGGTTTCATTTCCTGGAGGGATTCGACTGCAAAAAACTGGAACATACCGGAAGAGTCGGTATCAAGATCTCCGGACAGAAGCAGCGCCAGCCCGGGTGGACTGGCAGTGTCGACAAGTACGATGGATAGCCGACTCGCTTTCAAGGTGAGTGCGTTGGCTTTGGGTCGAAGTACCTCACTCAAGGTCATATCAGCTTGGCCGTGAGTATGGTAACGTCATCCTCGAAGGCGGCGGCTCCCGAGGCTGCCAGGGCAGCCTCCAGAACCGCCTTGTGATAGCCCTGGTTTATAGGAATGGCGGCCAGAATGCCCGCGATGCCGGGATTCCGGGCACCATTCCTACTGGCTCCTGCTTCTACCAGACCGTCAGTGTAGACGAATACCATGTCCCCTGTTTTCAGAGGCTCGGTCTGTTCGATATAGTTGACTGTCCGGGCAACTCCGAGGACTGATCCTGAAACATGCAATTCCCGGGGGATGCCGCCGGAAATTATGAAGGGGTGATCCTGGCCGGCATTCGCATAGGTAAGGGTCATGGCCTGGCGATCCAGCACCCCGGCAAAGAAGCTGATGAGCAGATCAGAGGCCTGGCGAAGTTCAAAGTTCATGCGTTCGTTCAGCCACCCAAGGAAGGCCCCGGGTGAGAAGGGGTTGGATCCCACAGTGCGTATATATTCAGGATAGATGACGGCCTTGAGTATGCCTGTGATGAAGGCAGCTTTCACACCGTGCCCGGATACATCTCCCAGCAGTATGAGATACCGTTCGCCGGGAAGGTTCACGACGTCATAATAATCGCCGCCGCAGTACAAGCCTGGTACAGGCTGGTAGCTTACCCGCAGTTCAATACCTTCCGTACTCTGTAAGGTAGGTCTGAGCATGGCCTTCTGCATCTCGCCGGCCCAGCGCAGTTCGTCCTCTACCAACTTGGCGTACGCGGCGTTCTGGTCTCTGGCAAGGCGCATCTCCAGGGCCTTGTCCAGTTCGTTCTTCAGATACTCCTGTTCCCAGGGCTTTAGTATATAACTGAAGATGCCTGCCCTTACCGCCTTCATCACCTCCTGGGTTTCCGAGAATCCGGTAAGTAGCACAGTGATGATCTCCGGCCAGCGGCTTTTTACCTCAAGCAGGAAATCGGAACCGAGCATTTCAGGCATCTTCAGATCCGATACGATGACAGCGATCTCCGATGCGGAGGACTCGATGAGGTTCAGTGCGATAGCAGCCGACGGGGCGGTCTTGATTGTCAGGGATTTTTCCTTGGACCAAGCATGCAATTCCCTTTTAAGGGCGTTCAGGATATTGACCTCGTCGTCTACAAACAGGATGGTATTGGCTTTGGTTTTAGGGGTAGTCATTCCCAAAGCATAGATCATCTGCAGATAAATTCAAACAGGTCCGGGAAATATTGCTGTCCGGTGTGCTGGCGTTGCCTCTGACATTGCATGGATGTTGAAATTGGCTTAACATTGGGCCGAACGGAGATCTGATGAGCGATGCCGGAACTGTCCTTATCGTCGATGATGACTACCTGATAACCGAGCTTATACGGGTCTATCTCGAAGCGGAAGGATACTGTATTTCGATCGCCTCCAGCGGAGAAGAAGCCGTGGAAGCCGCCCCGGCGGTCATGCCCGATATAGTACTCCTTGATATGAATTTACAAGGAATCAATGGCATAGAATGTTTAAGTTTGCTGCAGCCTATGGACTGTATGTGTGGAGTACCTATCCTCTTCCTGAGTGGTGTCTCCGATCCCGGTACAAGACTTGATGCACTCCGTCATGGTGCGGTGGATTTCATCACCAAGCCGTTTAAGAAAGATGAATTAACCATAAAGGTTGGCAACCACATCAAGCTCAAGCAGCTGTATGACCAGGTGGTACAGCGCAATAAGGAACTTGACATACTGACCTGGCAATTACAGGCCAAAATCGCCGAACATGAAGCTACCGAAGTCAAGCTTCTGGCAGAACGGAAGAAGCTTGGCACCATCCTGGAAATGCTGCCCCTGGGTGTCTGGTTGATAGGGCCAGGAGGAGAAATCCTGGAGTGCAACACGAAGAGCGAGGAGATCTGGGGAGGATTCAGCCTTGGGCAGCACGAAGTGGCAAGCGCTTACAAGGCATGGTGGCCCGATACTGGCCAGCGCATCGGTCCCAGGGACTGGGCGGGTTATCGGGCTGTTGCCAATGATGAGGTTATCCTCTTCGAGCAGGTGGATATTGAAGGTCCTGATGGCATTCGCCGGAGCACCCTCAACTCGGCGGTCCCGCTTCATGACGCCTGGGGCAAGGTGAGTGGGGCCATTCTTGTTAATGAAGATATAACGGTACTCAAGACAATACAGAATGAACTACGTGAACTGAACGCTACACTGGAAAGCAAAGTTGCTGAAAGAACAGCGGAGCTGGAAAGATCCAACCAGGAATTCGAGGCCTTCGGGTATTCTGTAGCCCACGAACTGAGGGCTCCTCTGAGGCATATCCATGGCTTTGCCCAGCTTCTTGTCAATAACGGGTATTGTGACGACGAAGAAACAAGGCAGCAGGTAGAGGCAATCATAATCGAGTCTGTGCGTATGGAAGGCCTGATGGAAAACCTGTACGATTATGCGAGGGTTGGCCACACCGATATCGCCATGGAACTGGTTGATATGGACAATCTTGCATCCGCCGCCTTTTCCGAACTTGTTGGACGAGGAGATTATGGCGAACCTGCCTTCTACAAGCCTGTCTTGCCTCCCTGTATAGGGGACCGGAAGAGTCTGTCCCGGGTGTGGCATAATCTTGTTGAAAATGCCCTCAAGTATTCGACAGCGTCCGGGTATCCGGTTGTCACCGTTTCCTCGGCCAGAAAAACTGGATTCATCGAGTACAGTATAAGTGACAACGGAATCGGTTTCGACCCGGCATATGCAGACAAGCTGTTTAAAGTCTTCCAGCGCCTGCACTCGGGGAAGCGTTATACCGGCACAGGAATCGGGCTGGCAATAGTCAAGCGTATTGTAGACCGGCACGGCGGAGGCGTTTCGGCCGAAGGCAAGCCTGGGGCGGGTGCGACCTTCAGGTTCACTATACCCGAGAATTCAGCGGATTTATGATAAAAATTTACGGAGGCAATGTTTTATGAATATCCTGCTGGTTGAGGATGATCCATATGATGTGAAGCTGCTGCAGTCGGCGCTCAGGCGGGCCGGTCTGGATGTAAGCTGGAAGATAGTGGAAGAGGAAGATGAATTTCTGGCTGCTCTGGATCAGCCTGTGGATGTCATCATCTGCGACTTTCACCTGCCTTCTTTCTCGGCCCTGCGGGTGCTGGAACTAACGGGAAGTCTTGCTGGTTCCCCCCCGGTAATTGTCGTCACCGGGGCTATCGATGACGAACTGGCTGCGGATTGCATAAAGCGTGGTGCCAAGGATTATCTGCTCAAAGACCGACTGGCCAGGATAGGCGAGGCCATCCACCAGGTGCTGGAACAGGCCAAGATAGACGCGGAGAAACAGGCCGCTGTGGAAAGCCTGCGGAGCAGCATGAAACAGCACGAAATACTGAACCGACTGCTCGGGCATAGCCAGAAATACAGTGCCGAGCATGCGCCTCTGGTTGAACTGCTGAAGATACTCACACAATACAAGCCTCTGGATTCCGCCCTGGGCATGGAACTGGCTGTACCCGGCTTCGGAGTCTACCGTCTGGATTCCAGAGGGGCGATTCTGGATCTGGTAAGCCTGCCCGAGGGTCTTGTCGAACCGGAGGATGGTGGTCACTTGGAGCGGTCTGGTCAGGAGGAAGGAACCGGTCAATTGGAAGGGCTCGGAGGGCTGGAACTGCCGTTGGGCGACCCGGCATCGAACCTGGGTAATTTCACTGTCTACTTTCCTGAAGGTCTGTCCCCCGGAAACGAAACACTTTCTTTGCTGGATGAGTTTGTTGCAGTCTGTTCAAACCTGGTCATGCGGCTACAAAGCGAGAAACGCATGCGCAGAAGCCTGGCCGACCAGGAAGAGTTGCTAAGGGAGATACATCACCGAGTCATGAACAACCTGAGTGCCACAAGAGCCCTGATCAACCTCGAGCTTGACAGGCTGGCCAGCCGGGATTGTGATTCCATTCTAAAGCGACTTGAGATGAGGATCTTATCCATGGCCTTGGTTCATGAGATGCTGTACGACTATGGATCCTATGCCAGTATAAACTTGGCTGATTTTGCCCTGGCCTTGTTTTCCCGTCTGGCGGATGGATTTTCATGTCCTGCGGGGGTGGTATCCCTGCAGCTGGGAGGCGAGGCCGTTGACCTGCCTCTGGAGTCGGCCATAACGGTAGGCCTGTTGCTGGGCGAGCTTTTTTCACTCTCCCTTGCCAGAGGTGGTGAAGGTGGCACTATCCTCCATCTTGATGCTGTGCATGGTGGAACTGGTAAATCCGGTTCATGGAGCCTCGTATACAGCGATCCCCGCGATTATGGTTCCCTCTTGGCCGAGCTGGACCTGGTTCGCACTCTTGCTGAAATGGAAATAGGTGGAATAGAGCAGGACGAAAACGGACTGATGGTTACCTTTTCCATTCATCGGTGCGTGCATACATGACAGACAGCTTCCTGAGTTCCCTGGCTAGTGACTGGCTTGCTGCTTCGGTCTGCATGCGCCAGGCCCAGTTGCCGCCGATGGTACCCGGTTCATTCATCCTGGCTTCCGAACCAAGACCAAGGATGTCCTGCATGGGTACCACGGTAAAGGCCGCAACGCTCTTGAGAGCCTCCCTTATCAAGGCTCTTACCGGGTCGTCCGGAATCTGCCCAAGGTAGGCTTCAATAAAGCGCCTTTCTTCCGTGCTGGCCTGGGCCAGCCAGCCGGCCATGGTATCGTTGTCGTGAGTCCCGGTATAGGCCACCGAGGCTGCCGTGTAGTTATGTGGCAGGAAGTGATTGTGAGGATCCAGACCCTTGCCTGACTCCGAGGCGTCAAAACCGAATTGCAGGATCCGCATTCCCGGAAGCTGGAACTCGTCACGCAAGGCCCGTACCTCGTCGGTGATAAACCCAAGGTCTTCGGCGATGACGGGAATGTCTCCTCCCAGGGCTGCCTTCAGGGCGCTCAGTAATTCCCTGCCCGGTGCCTTCTTCCAGCTACCTTTTTCAGCGGTCTTTTCTCCTGCCGGCACCGCCCAGAAGGCTTCCAGACCCCTGAAATGGTCTATGCGTACAATGTCGTACAGGGAGAGCATGGCTTTCATGCGACTGATCCACCAGACAAAGCCGGTTTCCTGATGTCTGTGCCAGTCGTAAAGGGGGTTTCCCCAGAGCTGGCCCGTCTCAGAGAAGTAATCCGGTGGCACCCCGGCTAGCTCCAGAGGTCTTCCCGCCTGGTCAAGCATGAACAGCTCAGGATGTGCCCAGGCGTCGGTTGAATCCAGGGCAACAAAAATAGGCAGATCGCCGATGATGCGGATGCCTTCTGCATTTGCTGCCTGCCTGACCGCACTCCACTGCTGGTGAAGGAGGAACTGGGCTGCCCTCCGTTCCTCCAAGCTGCCGGCATGCTCGGCTCTTCTTGCGTCCAG
>MIBM01000029.1:6319-6545 GCA_001830645.1 Spirochaetes bacterium RIFOXYC1_FULL_54_7 | reverse complement strand
AGAAAGAGAGTTTATAACTCTTGCACAAGGCGAAGCTAATGAATTTCTTGCCGCTGTTAGAGGAGGACAACCAATATCTGAAATTAAACTGGAATTAGGAGACACACTTTTCAATTTATTAGTTTCTGATGACGCAATACTTTTAAATGGAGAGTATTTAGAAGATGTCGGTGATTATCAACAAGCTTCCTTTAGAACATTGCTTCCAGATATGCAGAGTGTGTTA
>MIBM01000029.1:5729-6268 GCA_001830645.1 Spirochaetes bacterium RIFOXYC1_FULL_54_7 | reverse complement strand
CAGTTCACGGGAATACCTCCTGCGTACCGTAGGATCCCTGCGAGGTATAAGCAAGTTCGAAAACGTGATTGTACGCAGTAGCTCGGCCAGCGGCGGTGTGGCCGCCTTGGCGACCTTGCCAAGGTATACGAGGATTACGACCAGCGCGGCGAGACTTCCCGGTTCAACGGAGACCGGGCTATAGTCCTGCGGGTAGGCAAGGTGGCCCGGGGTGATTCCATCGATGTGATAGACCGGGTCAAGGTGATAGCCGCGGACTTCGAGCCCGGGCTGCCCGAAGACATAGCCATAGACCTGGTAAACGACTCCACGGGGCAGATCAGGGACAGTATCGATGTGCTCCTGAGCAACGCCTTGCAGGGCCTGGTGTTGCTGTCGGTGATACTTTTATTCTTCCTGGGTCTGTGCAATGCCCTCATGACCGCCTTGGGCATTCCGGTCACCTTTGCCGTCACCTTCCTTATCCTGGAAGCCCTTGGCGAAACCATCAACTCCAATACCCTGTTCGGCTTGGTTCTGGTGCTTGGTCTGATTGTTGA
>MIBM01000029.1:4096-5698 GCA_001830645.1 Spirochaetes bacterium RIFOXYC1_FULL_54_7 | reverse complement strand
CGTCTGCGTACCCTGGGTTATGACAAGCGCCGGGCAGCCATAGAGGGTACCAGCCAGGTGGCCTGGCCAATAGTGGTATCGAGTCTGACCACCGTGGCGGCTTTCCTGCCCTTGATGATACTGCCGGGCACCATAGGCAAGCTCCTGCGGGTCATACCGCTCGTGGTATCCATAGCCCTGGTGGCATCCACCATCGAGGCCATCCTGTTCATACCGGCCCACGCGGTGGAGTGGCCGGGTGGCGACAGTCTCAAGCTCAAGCCGGATCTCTTCGACCGGATACGGCCGCGTTTCGAGGGTTTCATCAAGGCCCTCTGCCGCAAGCGCCTGCTGGTGGTACTCGGTTTTGTGGTGCTGGCTGGTGGAATTTTCTCGACCATACCCCTGATCCGGCAGGACTTGTTCAGTGCCGAGGGCTTCAGTCTGTTTTACATCGATATAGACCTGCCAACCGGCACCAACCGGGCCAGGACCGAGAGCGTGATACGCATGTTCGAGGAACGCATCCAGCCCATGCAAGGCAAAGGCGAGGTGGTCAATGTGATTTCCAGCGTCGGCTTCCGCATACGTGGAGATGATTACGAGGCACTTGTAGCTTCCGCTGCGCAATTGCGAGGTCGGCTGGCAGCCTACCCGGAGCTCTTCAACATCGTGGATACCCTGCAGACCGGCACACCGGAACTCAGGATACTCATCAACGAGGAGCTGGACATAGTGGTACGCTACGCCGGAACCGGTGGGGCTGGCTCCATAGGCAGGCTCCTGGAACTGAAGATTCCCACGCCCAATGGCCGCCAGGTGCCCTTCTCGGCAATAGCCGAGCTGGACGAAGGTGCTGCCCTCGCGGCCATCAAGCGGGTGGACGGCAAGCGTGAGGTTGGCGTAGATGCCGACGCCTACACCAAGGATAATGTGCAGGCCATCAATAGTGATATCAAGGCCTGGTTCGAGACAGAAGTGCAGTCCCGCTATCCTGGGCTGGAGCTGGTGGTTGGCGGCGAGTTTGCCGAGCTGGCAGACTTGCTCATCCAGATCCTGAGGGTCTTCCTGCTGGGACTCTTCCTCATCTATGCAGTGCTGGGGGCCCAGTTCAAGAGCTTTACCCAGCCTCTGCTGATCCTCCTGTCGGTACCCATGGCCTTCGCAGGGGTCATCCTTTATCTGGTGCTGTCCGGCACGCCGTTCTCTACCACCGTGCTGTATGCCGGGGTGGACCTTGCGGGTATAGCGGTTAATGACTCCATAGTCCTCATAGACTTTGTGAATGTGGCCAGGAAGGAAGGCAAAGCCGTAGGTGAGGCGGTGGTAGAGGCGGCAAGCGTGCGCCTGAGGCCCATACTGCTTACCAGCGTAACCACCATTGGTGGCCGCAAACTGGCCTTCCTGCTGGCAGTTGGCCTCTTCCTGCCGGCCCTGGCCATGGCTCAGTCCACGTCACAGCAACCAGCCTCCGGCACAAGCCGGTCGGCCGGCTCCTGGACCCTGGCTGATATCGCAGCCAAGGGCTCTTGAGGCCGACCCGGCGGTGCGCAGTTCCAGTGCCCTGACCAGCATAGCGTCCACCCAGTACGAACTGGAACTGGACAAGGCCAGACCCAAGCT
>MIBM01000029.1:1325-4055 GCA_001830645.1 Spirochaetes bacterium RIFOXYC1_FULL_54_7 | reverse complement strand
TCGTTGATTTTACCAGTGGTTCGTTTACCCCTGATGATTCCAGGACCCTGTCCCTGGGCGGCGGCCTGAACCTGAACCAGGCCTTGCCCACTGCGGGAGTTTTGTCAGCGGGGGCCAAGACCCTGTTCAAGGTAACGGATCCCACAGATGAAATCGGCTACGCCTTGGCTCCTTCATTTAGTGCCAGCCTGCGCCAGCCCCTGTGGGCCGGTGGGAAACTGCTGCCCTTTGCCGTTGCCGATGCCACCAGGTAGTCGGCGCGGATCGCGGGCACCGCCACCGAGGACGCGGCTCTGGAACTTGCCCTGACTGCCGAGCTGGCCAGGCAATCCCTTGTGGATACCCGCCTGGCACTGCAGGATGCCCAGCGTCGCCTGGCCTCCGTGCTTGGCCTTGAGCCTTCCGCAGGTACCCTGCTCCCAGGTTTATCCGACACCCTACCCAAGCTGCCACCGGCCACCGGCCACAATTCCCGGGCTGGGAGAATCACCTGATGTAGCCCGGGCGTCTCTTGGTGTGGATAAGGCTGTGGCGGATTCCGTTGCAAGATCCACCATCGATGCGTCGGTTTTTGGAGCCTCTCTGGTCCTGGAGCCGCGTTATCGTGATAACCGGGATGATCCTTCCAGTCTGCCTTCAGCACTCACCGATTTCTTCGATTACGACAATGATGCAGGCATCAACTGGAACCTTAGCCTGAGCCTGGACCTACCCCTGACGGCCAGGGCCGCCAGGGACTACCGGCGAAGGCTGGACCTGGCAACGGTTATAGCTTCAGGCTACTGAAAATGGTGGAGAGGCGCCTACCTGCGCCTTCCACCGGTTCCATACAATCTTCATCCCACGATGTATATGGCCTGTAGACAAGTATCTACAACTGTTGGCCATCCGGAGCCACATTATTTTTCTCCGGATCCCGATTAGTCAGTTACACTTTGTGCAGTCAATGTTCATGGAGGCATATGAAAAATGACTGCTATGCGTGCATCCAGAACCCCAGACAGCAGGTATCGGGCCGTGTCTGCCAGTGAAGAAGAGCTCTGGTGCAACGAAGAGCACTACAGACTGGCCATGGAAGCCACCAACGATGGGATCTGGGATTGGAATGTGAAGTCCGGTGAGGTGTTCTATAGCCCCGCCTACTTCCGTATGCTTGGCCATGAGCCGGCAGCTGCGGTAGCATCTTCGTCTATCTGGCAGGATCTGATTCATCCTGACGACCGCGATGGGGTCCTTGCCGCCAACCTTGACTGCGTTGAAGGCCGTTGCGAGCAGTTCAAACATGAGTACAGGATGCTTGCCAGGGACGGTCGCTGGCTCTGGATACTAGGCAGGGGAAAGTGCGTAAGCCGTGACGGCAACGGCCGCGCTTTGCGAATGGTTGTTACCCACGAAGATATTACCGAGCGTAAGGAACTTGAAAACCGGATAACCAGCCTGCTGGCTGAAAAAGAACTGATACTGAGGGATGTGCACCACAGGGTCAAGAACAACCTGAGCACAGTGAGAAGCCTTCTGTCGCTGCAGGCCCAGTCCATGCGCAACAAGTCTGCCGCCTCTGCCCTGCAGGTTGCGGCCGGACGGGTCCAGAGCCTGGCTATTCTATATGACCGGCTCTACCTGTCAGGTGAGTACAACCATCTGTCATCCCTGGAGTTTGTTCCCGGGCTGGTGGATCAGATACTGGTCAACTTTCCGGAATATTCGAATATTGTTGTTCTGAAGGATATCGATTCCATCGATCTGCCACAGAAGACGGTCACCGGGCTCAGCCTGATCATCAATGAATTGCTGACCAATGCCATGAAATACGCCTTCAAGGGCCGTGAATCAGGCCTGATCAGGATCTGCCTCCGAGGTGGTACCGATGGGTTCAGTCTGGAGATCCAGGACGATGGGCCTGGTTTTACCAGGGCTTCCGGGATTCCACTCGGTAATGTAACCGAAGGCTTCGGCTTTACCCTGGTACAGGCCTTGGTTGACCAGCTTCGTGGCAGGATGGAACTGGATACCTGCCCAGGTACCCGCATCAGGATAGCCGTGCCCCTTGCAGACGAGCTTGCCTGAGAGACAAGGCTACCGAAGCGTTTTACAGATAACCCAGTTTTCTAGCCTGGGCTTTCAGCTCTTCCCTGAACGCCGGGGCAGCCACCGCTATCAGCGCCGCTGCACGTTCGCGCACAGTGCGCCCCCTGAGCCTGGCCACGCCGTGTTCGGTTACCACATGGTCCACAAAAGAGCGGTGCAGGGTCACGGCGCTGCCCTCCGGCAGGGTTGGCAGTATGGTGCTCACCGTACCGCCCTTTGCGCTGGCATAGCAGGCTATGATGGACTTGCCCTTGCCGTCAAAGCCGGCAACGGCTCCCTGGGCGGTATCCGACTGGCCGCCGGTGCCGGAGTACTGGTTGGTGCCTATTGATTCGCTGGCCACCTGGCCGGTCAGGTCAACCATAAGGCAGGTGTTTATCGACACCATCTTCGAATTCTGAGCCACCACCGCTGGATCGTTTACCCAGCGTCCCCGCTGGAAATCCACCGCTACGTTGTCATCAAGCCAGTCGTACAGCTTGCGGCTGCCCATGGCAAAGGTGGCTATGAACTTGTCCTTTTTAAGGCTCTTCAGGTGGTTGGTTATCACGCCCTGTTCATATAACTCCATAAGGGAATCCACAAACATCTCTGTGTGCACGCCCAGGTCCTTCTTGCCGCGCAGGGCAAGGGCCGCGGCAT
>MIBM01000029.1:0-1179 GCA_001830645.1 Spirochaetes bacterium RIFOXYC1_FULL_54_7 | reverse complement strand
GCTGCCCGGTGCAGCATGTTGGGTACATAGGTAACCGTGCCGGCTCCTGCCTTGATGGCCGCCCTGGAGCCCGGGGCATGGAACCAGCTGGCCAGTTCGAAGTGCCCCTGCATCTCCGGCTTCATGTAGAAGTCGTATGGCTTCAGGGTGAGAACTGAGAAGACACGCACATCCTGGACCCGTGAGGCCAGGGTATGCAGCCTGGACATGGTGCCCTGGGGCTCGCTGGCACACTGGCCGACCACCACGTCGTAGCCACTCTGGATGCACTGGATGGCCTCGTCTATGGACCGTAGCCTTGATTTGTACTCGTCATCCCATCTGGACATAGGTCCTCCTTGTCAAAATACAAAACCTGGTTGAAACACGAAACCTGGTTAAAACACGAACAGGTTGGCGCCAACCGCCAGGCCGGCACCACTGGCGCAGAACACAACGGTATCGCCCCGTTTTACACAGCCATCCTTCACCGCGTGGTGAAAGGCCATGGGCACACAACCGGAGCCTGTGTAGCCGTAGCGGCCCATCACCGTTGGTGCCAGGGAAGCGGGGCGTCCCAGGGCGTCCATCACATCCAGGATGACGCTCCGGTTTATCTGGGTAAAGCAGAAGCAGTTCACAGACTCCAGGGCTACCCCTCCCTTGGTGCACACCGACCGGACTATTGGTGGCCACAGTTTCAGGTTGCGGTCACCGGGCAGGCGTTGCAGCAGCTCCAGGCCATAGGTTCCAGCATCCAGCAGTTCTCTTGTTACGGGTTTTCGGGTACCCCCTGCGTACACGCCGACATAATCCCACTGGGTGCCATCGGCCACCATCTTGCCTGCCAGATAGTTGCCGTTGGCGGCAGTGTTGCTGGCTCCGGTGCTGGCCTCGTCGATACGCTCAAGCAGGACCGCTCCGGCGCCATCGGCAAAGATGGACCAGCCAAAGGCGTCGCCTGGGCGTATATGGGCGGGCATATTGTATACCCCGGCCACCACTGCATAGCGTAGTTCAGGGTCTGTGGCCATCATCCTCGCGGCGGCATCCAGGGCCAGCACGAAGCTGGCACAGGAGGCTCCCACGTCAAAGGCTCCGGTTTCATGCTGGCCACCCTGGATGCGGCCCTGCACCAGAATGGCTGTTGCGGGGCTTACGTACTCGGGAGTGTCGGTGCCTACTATGAACAGGCCTACT
>MIBM01000028.1:5097-8050 GCA_001830645.1 Spirochaetes bacterium RIFOXYC1_FULL_54_7 | reverse complement strand
TTGTCCAGGTTCAGGAGCTTCACCACAGCCTCCTGGTTCTCCAGGATGTCTCCGATGTAGCAGGAGCCGAGGCCCATGGACTGGGCTGCTACCACGGCATTCTGGGCAGCTATCAGTGCGTCGGCAAAGGCAAGCAGGAGATCCCCCGGCCCAGGTTGCCGGTGTACAGCCCCGGCAGCCTGGTAGAAGTCCAGCCACCGCCTGCAGTCGGCCAGGAAGATCAGCACCATCGGCGCCTTGGCTATGAAGGGCTGCTCGTCGCAACTGATTGCCAGTTCATCCTTGATGGATTGATCGCGGATATCCAGAATGGTGTACAGCATCTGCAGCCCGGCTGTGGGCGCCTGCATAGCCGCTTCCACTATCAACTCCCGATCCTTTTCCGACACAGGCTGGTCGGTAAAAGACCGTATTGATTTTCTGGTGTACAAGGACTGGATTATCTCGTTCACGAAGCTTCCTTCCTGCTACCCCTTGACTGTGGGTACCACCACGGTAATGGTGTACTTCGTCCCCCCCTGCCTGTCAATGTCGATAGTGCCGTCTATCTGCTGTACCAGCATGCCAACCAGTTGCATGCCAAAACCGCTCGATGTTTCCAGGTTCACCGACTCGGGCAGTCCTGTGCCATTGTCCGCGTACACAATGGTAACGCTGGACCCAGACATCTTGGCCAGGAGGGAGACACGCCGGTCGGACCTGCCATCAAAGGCATACTTCACCGAATTCGTTACCAGTTCATTTATGATGATGGCCAGGGGTGACAGAATCTTTGAACTCAGGACAAAATCATCCAGATCGAGGTTGGCGGCAATAGGCGGATCGGGGCTGAAGACTCCGAGAATCTCCTCTACCAAGGGAGGAAAAAAGGTTCTGACCCCAAGCTCGTGGAAGTTGTCGGAGAGGTACAATTTGTCGTACAGCAACCTCATGCCCTGAACCCGGCCTGCCGCATCCAGAAGGATGGACTGCATGCCTTTGTCTTTCTGGGCCTGAGCCTGCAATGAAAGCAGGCTGTAGACGGTATTCATGTTGTTCTTCACCCGGTGATGGGTCTCTTTGAGGAGCAGCTCTTTCTCATGTAGAAGAGCTGCTATTTTTTCCTCATACAACTTACGCTCGGTGATATCCGAGAACACTCCCAGGAAACAGGGCCTGCCATCCAATTCAAGAAGGCTGGTTTCGATGTTGGCAAGGAAGATGCTATGGTCCTTGCGGATTACCTGTATCTCGCTGACCAAGCCAGGTTCGCCGCGCAGCAATCTGGCACTATTTTCAGCGATCCGGGGCCCCTCACCGGGAGGATGAATTTCCACAGGGCTCAGGTTATACACCTCATCCCTGTCATAGCCAAGCATACGTGCGAAGGAACCATTCACAAAGACGAAACGGAGTGTTTCCGCATCGGCTACCACGACCCCTTTCGGCATGGTTTCCATCACTACCCGTAGCCGCTGTTCCGATTTCTTGATCTGCTCCTCACTATCACGCAGGTACCCCTCAGTACGGCGTTGTCTACGTATGGTGACAAACTGCCCGGAAATTGCGAGCAGGGATACAGCCAGGGCGGTAATGATGGCGCTGATGGTAGACCTTTCCATTCTGTTCAGCTGTTCAAAGGTCCTGAACACAACTTCTTTGGAACGCCAGCTTTCCAGGATGGCATCATACGTACCATCCTGCTTGATGCTTTCAAGAGCAGAATTGATTTCGGTCAGCAGTTCGGTGTTTCCCTTCCGCACTGCTATGGCCGACAGGCTCATGCTGACAGGAACCTCTACTATCCTCATGCCCTCGATTCGTTGCTCCGCCAGTATGTACATACCGACCCTCCGGTCGGCGACAACAGCATCTATGGTTCCGGCTGCCAGCATATTAAAGCCGCTTATAAAATCAGGGATCACCTCGATCAGAACCCCGGATTCCTCTTTCAGGAGCTGGATAGGCAAGCCCTTGCCCTCTACTCCTACCCTGAGACCCCGCAGATCCTGTATGGACACAATCCCATGACTGTCGGTTGGAATAAAGATGCAGAACTCCGACATCAGGAGGGATCCGGAAAAATCAAGATATGCCAAGCGCTCCGGACTTTCATTTATCTGCAGAAGGGCATCAGCCTGCCCTTCCAGGACAAGCCGCTGGGCTTCTGCCCAGTTCATGGCCCGGATCTCTACCGGGCGATCCATCCGCTTTGCCATGGCTCGTGCCAAGTCAACCACGACACCTACGGGTTCACCATTGCGGGAGTAAATCATGGGTGGCAAGGCTTCATTGCCCATGAAAAGGAGAGGCGGCACATTTGCCCTGCTGCGATATGACTGCGCAGAGCCCGGGCCGGCGGCAGCAAAGACCATCAGTGCAAAGACAAGAAGCTTGATGCATGTTCTAGTACATGGTGGAACCAAGGTCCCCTGCCAGTCGTTCTGGGGGTTGATCGTTTCACGGGAGGCTGTTTTACCATGATTTTTCAAGGAATATCCCCCTAAAGAACCAAGATACCACAGTTTTAGAGAAAATTAATATATTTAATTAATTATTGATCAACCTAACTGCCACTCAGATCGTTCGGGGCTATTTCTGCCTTCTCCGTGGAACCCAGACCACCCGGCCCAGGAAGAGTTTCCAGTCCATGGCACGGACACCAGCAGCAAGGACCTTGTTGAGAACTTCAATGTCTTCGCTTACCAGCAGGTCGCAGCCCGCGGCAACAGCAGCGGCTATTATGCCATCGTCGGCTGTATCCGGTTTCCCTACATAAGACCCGTCTACCGGGTTTCCCCCGGTTCGCGCACCAAGCACCAGGACTGTAGCAGGGCCCTGGGTCAGCAAAGCCAGTCGCCGGCACAGTTGCGCTATGATACCCTGAAGGCGGTCACGCTTGGCATGATCAGGTATGGCTGCCACTTCCCGCTCCTGTGCTGGCGTGACCAGCAGAAGGATGTCGCGCCGGTTG
>MIBM01000028.1:3617-5069 GCA_001830645.1 Spirochaetes bacterium RIFOXYC1_FULL_54_7 | reverse complement strand
GCCCGAGTTCATACAGCAGCACCGCGGCTGCCTGGGATACGTTCAGGCTTTCCACAGTACCGGTTCCACCTATCCGTACCAGCCTGTCGCAGGCCTTCCTGACTGCTTCGGCGAGGCCGGTCTCCTCATTGCCGAGAACCAGGGCAAGTGAGCGCGGCTCCTCGGGGATTGAAGCCCTGCCCTTGGGTAAGGCCGCGGCAAAGCGCCTGATTTCTTCGGTGGCATGATGGTCAGCACCAATTGTGGGGAGGACTCCCATGCAGCGCTTCACAAAGACTGCAGCACTGTCGTCCCGGTATACAGCAATACGGCTCAGTGCGCCCCTGGCTACCCGGTAGGCACTGGTGCTCAGCCTTGCAGCTCCGTCGTCGTCTCCGGTCACAAGGGCATCCCAGCCAAAGAAGGCTGCCGACCTGGCTATGGATCCAAGGTTGTGGTCATCCCCGACCCGGTCCAGTACCACTATCCGCCGGCCGCCCTTGGCCCAGTCACGGACCAGGGCATCGTCAACCCTGGGGAGATCATCATTGCGTATCATGGCCACCACTCCCTGATGGTGCACGGTACCTGATAGTTTTTCCAGTTCCTGGGCAGGCACCGTGCGGTACGCCTTGCGGGCTGCGGCCAAGGCTGAGCAGAGAAAGCCAAACTCCCTGGCACGCTCGGGCAGATAGAAGAAGCGCTGGACTAATTCAGGTCTGGCCCTTGCAAGGGCCAGTACGGCCTCGATACCGCATACAGCCAGTTCACCGCGCTGCTGGTTCTTCATGGCAGGAGGCCCAGCCCCCTTGCTGCGTTCTGGGCACAACGGGTCTTAAGCTCCCTGATCGACCGTTCAGACCGGTAACCGCAATGGTCGGTGAGTATGACATTGGCCCGGCCAAGCAAGGGATGATCGGGTTTCGGTGGTTCCTGGTCCAGGACATCAAGACCGGCCCCCCCCACACTGCCGTCATCCAGGGCAGTAGACAGGGCGGCCGAATCCACGATGCCCCCACGTGAAGTATTAATAAGTATCAGCCCAGGCTTGACCGCCCCAAGGGAGGCCCGGCCAATGAGACCCATGGTGTCCTGACACAGTTTGAGGTGTATCGATATGAAATCCGACCAAGCCAGGATTTCCGCAAAAGTCGCTACCTGGACAGGGACACCGGAAGCATCAATCAGTGTTCCGAGGGCGCTCCGGATCCTGGCCTCGCTGATGTTCGGGCTCCACACCAGGATGCGTTCTGGCCTCAGCCCCATGACTGCCCGGCAGAAAGCCCTGCCCGACCCACCAAAACCGAGCACTCCCACGGTGGCTCCGTTGACGGCCCGCTGGGGATTCATGACATTCCAGCCACCGCTGCTTACAGCAGCATGACGTTCAGCTATGCCCCTGGCCAGATCCAGCATCAGGCCCAGTGCATGGGCAGCCACTTCCTCGTCACAGTAGCCAGGGACATTGGCGAC
>MIBM01000028.1:2832-3592 GCA_001830645.1 Spirochaetes bacterium RIFOXYC1_FULL_54_7 | reverse complement strand
GCCTGGTCGACGTTATCCATGCCCACCCCATAGCGGGATACCACCTTGCAGCGGCGCAGGCCTGCAACCACGGAGGCGTCCATGGGTGCGAGGTTAAGTAACACGGCATCGGCTTCTACGCAGGCATCCACGACGTCTGCCTGGCTCCGGCACGCGGCAACCCTAAGCTCGACGCCTAGCGGCTCCAGCACCTCCAGTTCCTCTGCAACAGAGCCGAAACGGTCATCGCTTACTACGGCCAGATATTTATTTTTCACAATGATAATTCCCCATGGTCAGGTTGATTTGTCCAGAAGCTGGTCAAGGAAGCGGTGGCTGCTCTTGAGGGCACTGAATACCGCATGGGTATCCTTGGCACTGGCAGAGATCTTCTCCAGGGAATGCAGGCCATCACCCAAGGCCAGAGTCTCTTCCCTGAGGGCGGCTGAAATCTGCATAAGGAAGGAACCGGCCCGGGAGGCGCTCTCGGCATTCTCCGCAAAACTGGCCCGGACTTCGGCAAAGGAATCCCTGAACCGGGTGAAGATGTCCACGAATTCGTCCATGCGTCCGGCTATGGCGCCAACAGAATCAGAAAACTCCGTCAGGCTTGCGTCGATCTGCTTTGCAAAATCGCCGGTCTGTCCGGCCAGGGTACGAACCTCGTTGGCAATGATGCGAAAGCCCTTGCCTACAGAACCGGCACGGGCGGCCTCGATGGATGCGTTGATGGCCAGGATATTGGTACGGTCAGAGACATCCTGTATGGCTCCGGTGATGC
>MIBM01000028.1:1133-2805 GCA_001830645.1 Spirochaetes bacterium RIFOXYC1_FULL_54_7 | reverse complement strand
GGACCCGATATCCCTGGCTGCCTTGACGCCACGCTCCACATCAGCCATCCTGGCCGCGATGCCTGAAGACATACCGTCGTTGCCGGCCAGGATGTCAGCCATCATCGACTCTATGCGCTCGGTGTTGGTTGAAGTTGAACCGCTGGTGGCACGGATTTCCTCAAAGGCCGTCACGATGCTGGAAAGGCTGGATTCGATCTTCTTCATCGAATCGTCAAGAATGTCCAGGGAATGCTGGGTAACGGAATTGAGGATAATGCCCTTGTTGTACCCTACGGCAAAGCGTGCTATGGCATCGGCATAATTGTCGTCCCTGGCATCCAGTACATCCGAGGCTTCCCGGATGCCCATACCGTCCCTGTCTATGCTGGTTGAGTCGATCATAACCCTACATCCGGTACAGGGTATCCAGCTCGTCTATACCGCAACGCAGTAAAGACAGCCAGTCAAGGAAGGCTCCCACCGAAGCATCACGATATACCGCTCCGTGCTGAGGCGCTATCATAGCCGGGGCTAGACGCCGGACATTGGCCACCCAGCGCTTGGCCACCTCGTTGCCAGCGATCAAGCGCTTGTGGAAACCCTCTATATGATGCACATGGGATTTGAAGTCATCCACGAACAAGGTCTCCTCGCCTTCGGGAAAAACCGCTGCACCTATGTCGCCGGAGAACAGGATGCGGGCTTTGGCGTCGTACAGTGAGAAGGCCGCAGGGGAATGCATATAGTGGCTGGGCACAAAAACCAGCTCGGCCCCGGATGGCAGGCGAATACCCTTGCCCAGCTCTTCGATGGGAGTTATGCGCGAATGGTCGACAATACCGAAATGAGGAAGGAAGCGGGTCCACAGTCCGGGTATGTAGATCCTGGCAGGCGTTACACCCATCCAGAGGGCTATGCCGCTTGAAACATCCGGATCCTGGTGGGAAAAGAAGATGGTATCTATCCTGTCCACAGAGATGTACCGGCTGGCAGCAGCCACTACCCTGGGAAACAGGTGTACTCCACCTGGATCGAGCAATATGCCGCGGCCCTTGTCTATGATCAGGTACTGCATGGTCTGCACAACACCCTCACGGTTGCGGGGATCGGCCCCAAGCCAGATAAAACGATGATCACCGTCATCATACAGTCTTGTACCCGACATATCCTTGTCTTCGATCATAAAAAACTCCATCTCCGCCTGGATTCCTGCATGTAGTATACCGCAAAACAAAGGTATTGGAAGACGTCATTCCTCGATTATACTGCGATACTTACCGGACACAGGGAGGGAGGCAGGCATGCTGAAGACAGACAAGGGCTGGTTTGCAGACGAGGGAGGCAGAAGGCACATCCTGCGGGGTTGCAATCTAGGTGGTGATTGCAAGATACCATACCGCCCGGGAAACAGCCTGACCAGGCCGGAAACCCTCCTGGACTGGCAGTCAGCCTCATTTGTTGGCAGGCCCTTTCCCCTGGAAGAGGCGGCTGACCATCTGGATCGACTTGCACGCTGGGGCTTCAATGTTGCCCGCTTCCTGATAACCTGGGAGGGACTTGAGCCAAAAGGACCCGGACAGTATGACGAGCCCTACTACGACTACATCGAGCAGGTTGTGGCCATGGCTGGCGAGCGTGGGATCAAGCTCTTCATCGATCCACACCAGGACGTCTGGAGCCGCTGGACCGG
>MIBM01000028.1:337-1069 GCA_001830645.1 Spirochaetes bacterium RIFOXYC1_FULL_54_7 | reverse complement strand
GCCGTCGGCTTTGACCTGGCCAGCCTGCACCGCAGCGGCGCGGCCTTTGTCCACGATATGGCAGGCGACCCTTATCCTCGCATGCTGTGGCCGGCCAATTATGCCCGCCTGGCCTGCGCCACCATGTTCACCTTGTTTTTTGCCGGTGATGATTTTGCACCCGGACTGCGCCTGGGGGGCACCAATGCCCGCTCCTTCCTGCAGGGACACTACATAGCGGCAATCGCACGCCTTGCAGGGCGACTGGCCAAGTACGATACGGTCATAGGCTTTGATACCCTCAACGAGCCGTCAGATGGCTACATCGGACTTGCCGACATAAGCCGCTTCGAACGCTGCCTGTCCAAGACCGGTCCCATGCCAAGCCCTTTCCAGGCCATGGCGGCGGGTTCCGGCTTTCCTGCGGAGGTGGATGTCTATGGTACTGGCCTGTCCGGGCAATCGGTGAAAGGCAGGGCTATACTGGGCGAACAGAATGTCAGGGCCTGGAAACCAGGGGTAGACTGCCTGTGGCGCAGGGAGGGTGTCTGGGACGAGTCCGGCGACAAGCCAGTACTGCGCAGGCCAAACCACTTCGCATCCGTCCGCGAGGCAGCACCAGACTTCGAGAACCACTACCTCAGGCCCTTCATGCGCAGCGTGGGCGAGGCAATTTCCAAGGCGGCAGGCAAGGCCCGCTTCATGCTCTTCCTGGAGGCGGTACCCAGCGTCGGGCACCCCCGATGGAACGCC
>MIBM01000028.1:0-147 GCA_001830645.1 Spirochaetes bacterium RIFOXYC1_FULL_54_7 | reverse complement strand
GGAGCGCGCTCTACATAGGCGCGGAACTCTCGGCGCTCGGTATCACCATGAATTTCGCCCCCAACGTAGACCTCGCCACGCGCCCCGAATCGACCATCGTAGGCCCGCGCGCGTTCTCCGCCGATCCCACAGAGACGGGCATACTGG
>MIBM01000027.1:2996-3278 GCA_001830645.1 Spirochaetes bacterium RIFOXYC1_FULL_54_7 | reverse complement strand
CAGAACAACGCCACGCAAGACTACAACAGAAAACCAGGTGTCTCGTCGTCCGAGGGGTATTCTCCCAGGATGAACAAGGTCGCGTCCGCGGTGCCTGTTCCCGGTACGACTTGTTTCCTGGTTATGGCCAGCCGACAGGCTCGGCAGCGAACAAGCTCCTGGGCTATGGCTGTCAAGCCTTCGTGGTCGCGGGCCTGGCCTTCTGGTGCCCTGGTTTTCTGTTGTAGTCTTGCGTGGCGTTGTTCTGTCTGATGGTGTTCACCCTTGGGGACTTCTGCCTTG
>MIBM01000027.1:271-2866 GCA_001830645.1 Spirochaetes bacterium RIFOXYC1_FULL_54_7 | reverse complement strand
CCATGCTGTTGTCATCCAGGCTGTTGTCATCTACGCGGTCGTCGTTCATTCCGTCTCCCCATCCACCTTGTCAAGTTCGGCCTGTATGGATCCGAAATCCCGGACAGAAAGGAAATTGGACACCAGAGCAGGGTTGCCCAGGCGTGCTGTCTCGTCCTTTAAAAGCTGCCTTGCTATATCCGTGCAGCGGCGGGCAGCCTCTCCGGAGAGGAGCCTGCCGGCATAATAGTAATACAGCAGGGTATCCTTGTGGGGCAAGAGCAGTCCCGTGGCAAAAAGGTAGGACGCCTCCCGCAGGAAGAAGCGCGCTTCATCGATCTGATCTTGCCTGAATGAAAGCTGTACAAGGATCATCAGGAGGGTAAGGGTAGGGTAATAGCTGGAATGCCGCAGTCCGATGATGCAACCCTTTCTGGCAAAGGCCTCGGCCTTTCTATCGTCGCCTGCTACAAGGTGGCACAGGGCAAGGGTCTTCAGGGCTTCTATACGGTCAAAATCGTTGCCCACCTGCTCACTGTAGTATTCTGCCTGCAGGAAGCTTTCACCAGCCAGTCGTGTGTCGCCCTGGCGCATCGAGGAGGCTGCCAGCATGGCATGGGCCTGGGAGATGGCTGCTTCACTCAGGGATCTGGTTCCGGTGAGCGCTCTTGCCGCTGTACCCAGGGCTTCGAAGTCGCACAGTTGCCACAAGGCCTTGAGCTTGAGGTCCATGCCGAAAAATCTGGTTACCGCATGGTAGTCGTCTTCCCCGGTAACAAGGGCTCTGTCAACCGCCGCAAGGGCTTCCTGGTAGTTGCCGGAATACAGGTTGTACTCGGCTCTGGCGCAGGCATACTCGAAGTTGTCAAAATCCGGAATGCTGCTCATCTGTTCTATGAGGGAGTGAGCCTCCTCGAAACTGTTGCGCTGCATCTGGGCAAAGGCTATGGTCCTGACGACATTCTGGATGCTCCGGGCAGACATGCCGGCATTGCGGTAGTAATACAGGGCTTTCTGACCTGTAAACAGGGCCTTCTGCATGGAATAAGCCATACTGTTGTGCACGCTTATCATGTGGTAGGCAAAGCCCATGGCGTTGTCGTTGCGTTGGGTCAGGGCCACACGCATGATCCGCTTGAGCTCCTGGTCGGCTTCGTCGATCCTGCCGGCGTTGAAGTACAAGGCGCTTTTAAGAATAAGTAGTTGTACGGCCAGGTCCGGATCGATATGCGCTAGTTTGCGGTACAGCAGATTTATGTGGTTCAGGTATTCATAGGTGTAGTTACGGGCTGGGTCAAGGCGCATCACCTGGGCTGCCTCTTTCCAGCGTTCTGAAAGCATGAGGTGATGGATCAGGCGAAGGCGGCTTGGTTTCTCGCGTTCCTGCATGATGTCGGCTATTACGCCGTGGATTATCTTCTTGTTGTGGTTGAGGAGGCCGGCGTATACGGCCTTCTTGAAGACATCCCTGGTAAAACTGTAGTACCCGCCCTTGGCTTGAAGGATGCCGTCCTGTTCGAAGCGCTCGATGGCACCCTTGACCATGGCCGGATTGCCCCCGGTGGCCTGCACGACCCTGGCTGCGTCATCAAGCCTGAAATGATGCACGAAGGCCGAAAATTTCTTGATGAAATCCCGCAGTTCCGGTTCATAGCGTTCTATGCTGGTCAGGAACAGGTTCTGTATTGTAGCGGGAAGTTCGGACAGGTCACGCCGCTTCCTGGCAAAGAGGCTGTATTCCCTGATGAACAGGGGATTGCCTGAGGACTGTGCCAGGATCATCTCCAACAGCTTGTCGCTAGCCTCCGGCCAGTAGCCAAGGGCCAGGGACCTGGCCTCTTCCGGTGACAGCGGACTAAGCCTCAGGGGCCGGATTTCCGGAAAGGCATCACGTATGGCAGGTGGATGTTCCCGGCCAGCCATTATGAGGAAGGGTTTTATCCGGCCGTGTTTCAGGTAATACTGGATGAACTCCCGGGATTGCCTGTCCATCAGCTGGGCATTGTCCAGTACTATCACCGCAGAGTAGATAGCCTTGCAGTGGCGTTCCATGATGGCAGAAAAGATGCCGAACAGGGCCGGTAGCAGATCTGTTTCAGGTGCCTGGCCTTCCTGGAGGGAAAGAAGGGTGGCTACCCGCTTGGCATGATCCTTGTCCACCCCGGGAAGCGCCGCAAGGATGGCTTTTTTCAGTCCCAGCTCCGAATGGCTGTCCGGCTCAAGGTAGTCAAGTATGATGTCGCACAGGATTTCATAGTGGGCCGCCCTGAATTTCTGGGCTCTGGATACAAGTACGGGAGATGAAAACTCCGGCAGGCTGCGGATACGATCGACTAGTGCCTGTACAAGCCTGGACTTGCCCATGCCTGCCTCGGCCTGGATGTACCTTCCTGAGATGGTGGATGGGTCATCTTTTATATAGGCCCGCAGCAGTTCTTCAAGGGGCTCCCGACGTCCAATGAAAGGACCGGTTCCGGTTTCAGTCTCCTGGGCAGGGCCTTCTACCTGCCAGGCTGATATCGCCTCCGGCTTGCCTTTGGCTTCCAGACGCCGGGGACCAGAAAAGAGGAACTCCTTTTCGCAATGCAGCTTGATGGCCTCTGACACCAGGATACG
>MIBM01000027.1:0-223 GCA_001830645.1 Spirochaetes bacterium RIFOXYC1_FULL_54_7 | reverse complement strand
CCCGGTAACCACATCGAAGCCACCACGGGTCCCGGTTGTCACCAAGCCCTCGTGTATGCCGATCCTGAAATGCAGGGCCGGGCCCCCGACCTCCCGGGCATCCTGATTCCGCAGTGCTTCGATGAATTGCATTGCGGATTCAAGGGCTCGGAGCGGATCGTCTTCATGAAGTTCCGGCGCACCGAAGACTGCGACCAGGGCGTCACCTATGTATTTTTCAACA
>MIBM01000026.1 GCA_001830645.1 Spirochaetes bacterium RIFOXYC1_FULL_54_7 | reverse complement strand
CCCATAGTCAGGGACTACTACGACCCCAAGTTCGTCTTTCCCAAGAAGGTACGCAGCTTCTGCACCAACTCCCGGGCAGCCCATGTGGTGCAGGAAAAATACGAGGATGCTACCGGCACCTGGTACAGCGTGAACGGCCATGCCTGGTCGGCCAACCGGCCATCCAACGGCCTGGCCAACTTTGCCATGCTGAAGACCGTGGGCCTGACTGAGCCTCTGGCCAGCGGCCAGGCCTATGCCCGTGGATTGGGAGCCCAAGCCATGCTCCTTGGCGGCGGGCACCCCATCATGCAGAGGGTGGGCGACTTCCGCATGGGCAAACGGTCCACCCGTGAAAGCTTCAACGCCGACCTGTACGACTTCGAGCCCACCCTGGCATCCTGCACACCCGGCGACCTGGGCATGGCCGTACCGGCCAAGATCATGCGCGCCTTGTGGATAGGCATGAAGATACTGGACACCATAGTCCCCGGCGTCCTGCACCCGAGTACCATCATGTACTACCCCGAGATCAAGACCTACGCCAACCGCCCGGCCTTCCAGGACCCCGACTGCTTCCGCGCCCTGCCCGGGCTGTACCTGGCCGGCGATGGCGCTGGAACCAGCCGTGGGATAACCGCAGCCTGGGCCTCTGGCATACGGGTAGCCGGGAGCCTTTTGTCGACCTTGCCGACCCATCCAATCCAGAACCATAAGCCCGGAAGGGCGTAACAGAAGCCCAGGAGGGCAGAAACATGAGCATATTCGTAACCGTAGAAGACCAGGAAGGCGAGCCGAGGATCGACGCCTTTGAACTGGAAGGCATCTTCAGGCACTTCCCCAAGGAAGGCGGCTGCTGCCTCCGCTTCATAAACGAGGTCGACGACGCATCCTTCAACCCCGCTCAGGGGACAGAGCTGCTGAGGGAGCTGGAAGCACTCAAGGCAGCCATTGCAGCTTCCGGCAAGGAACTGAAGCCGCCTGTGCGATCAGAGTTTGACCGGCTCCTTGGGGTATGCGGCAAGCACGCGGGCAAGAAGAATACCTACATACGTTTCTACGGCGAGCCCAAGAGCGGAGCCGAGAGCTGATGGGCCAGTGCTACACCGTTCGGGGAGCTGAACTCCTGGTACCTGCGGCTGCCTTTGCTGCCCTTGGCGCTACTGCCGGCGCTGCCGGCGGCTCTGTCCCCATCTCCGTTGGCGCTGCTGGTGGCTCTGTCCCCATTCCAAGCCTGGATTCATCAGCCGCCCCGTTGGCAGACCCGGAAGACAGCTTTGTACTGCCCAGTAGGGACAGAGTTGCACGACAGGCCGCCGATTCCGGGGCACCCGAGGGCTGGGACTGGCTTCCGATGCGTTCCGTAATACGTACAGTACCCGAGGTGATCTGGGCCCCGGCTGCGAAGGCCATGGCCTTTGCAAACTGGCGAGTGGCAACCAGGTTCTGCGGGGTCTGCGGCTCGCCTACCCGGGACAAGTCCGACGAGCTGGCCAGGCAGTGCACAGCCTGCGGCCAGCTGTTCTTCCCGCGCATCTCTCCGGCCATACTTGCGGTGGTACGCAAGGACGGCAAACTGCTGCTGGCAAAAAATGCCCGGTCCACCACCGGTTTCTGGAGCCTGATTGCCGGCTTTGTGGAGCCCGGGGAAACATTCGAGGAATGTGTGAAGCGGGAAGTAATGGAGGAAGTTGGCATTGAGGTGGAGGTGGATGGCTACCTGGGCTCCCAGCCCTGGCCCTTCCCCGACCAGCTGATGCTTGGCTTCGCGGCCCGCTGGAAGTCAGGGGAACTGAAGCCCGACGGTGACGAGATAGCCGAGGCCGGCTGGTTCGGTCCCACCAACCACCCGCCTATACCAGGGCCGGGGAGCCTGTCCAGGAGGCTGATAGATGCGGCGTTGGGGGAAATGGGAGGTTGAGGCAGAGCTTGTTTTAGTTGACAAGTTGTCAAGTTCTTATTAGATTGAGTGTATGAAGACTCTACCTGTAGGCGAACTGAAGGCACAATTCTCGGAAGTACTGGATCTTGTCAGAAAGGGTGAGTCCTTTGGCATTCTGTACGGGAAAAAGAAAAAACCGGTGGCAATGATAGTTCCCTACATCGAGACAATGAACAAAAAGGAACGCGAGATAGGCTTGCTTGATGGAAAGGTGACTATCGAGTTTGGTTCCGACTTCAGCATGACGGAAGAAGAATTGCTTGGATTGGCATGAAGTATTTCCTGGACACCCACGTTTTTCTTTGGTCGATTGCCGATAGTAGTGAGTTATCAAAAAATGTCATCACAGCCCTGAAAAATCCGGAAAATGAAATATTTGTCAGTTCGGTGACACTCTGGGAAATAACACTTAAAACCAGGGTAGGAAAACTGGCGATCCAAGGAACAACACCGGCTGAGTTGCCGGGAATCATGGAAAGACTATCATATAGCCAGCTAACCCTGACTCCCGAGGATGCGCTTGGCTATCTGGATCTTCACGAGCCTACCCACAAGGACCCCTTCGACAGAATGCTGATATGGCAATGCATACGCAGGGACATGACAATGATAAGCAGAGATGGCGAATTCCCGAAATTTGTTCCTTTTGGTCTGAAGTTGTTCTGGTAGGGCACTTTGAATCGATCGAAAAAACCTACCGAATCACACTCTTCAGATATCCTCCAATTCCCCGAGTTCCTCCATTTCTTCGAGTTCTTCCAGGCCATCATCCCGTGCCTGATTTGCAGCTGAGGTCTGTCCCTTGACAGGAATCCGGCCTGCGGCTGGGGGCTGACCCTTGGCCGAGGCCTGCGGGGAGGACTGAACGGGCATCGGGGGGGGGGCGGAAGCAGCCTTGAGGCTGGAAAGTCCCAGCCGGCTTATCAGTTCCTGGACCGAAGCCCTGGTGGCCTTGTCTCCTGCCAATGAACAGCCAACCCGGTGTATGCGCCCATCGTCTTCGATGCGGCGGGGGACACAGCTGACCGGTACACTTCGGTCGCCTTCTGCACTGATGGGCAGGCGGATATGCAACTGGACGGTCTGGCCAATCGTAAAGGGTTTCTCGGCATACAGGAGCATACCCGAGGCTGACAGGTCGCCAAGGAAGCCTACCAGGTTACCTTCGGTATCCAGGGCTTCCAGGTTGTACACCAGAATCTCCCGCAGTTCCCGCCGCAGATGCCGCCTGGCTGCCTTCTCCTCGTCCACCTTGAACGAATGG
>MIBM01000025.1:4927-7082 GCA_001830645.1 Spirochaetes bacterium RIFOXYC1_FULL_54_7 | reverse complement strand
GCATGGACAACGACGGGGCCTACGAAGCACTCAGGAAACATCTGGACGGGTTGCCGATAGGCTTCCCAAAGGCGGCCGCGGGCGGGCGTTTCCTGTGCCGGCTGTTCAACCCCGAGGAGGCCCGACTAGCCTTGGCCTTGGACTGGCGCTTCCGTACGCTGCCAGAGATCATGGTGGCCTTGGCTCTGCTGGAGTCCAGAGGGCTGACCGGTGATTCCAGCAGAACAGCTGTGGATTCCGGCGGCTCGGCCAAGCTGGGATCACTGGATGCCTCTGTGGTCGAGAGGATGCTGAAGGACATGGCTGCCAAGGGGTGCCTGCTGTGGCGCATGGGCCAGGGCGGCTGGGCACTTATGCCCTTCGTGGTTGGCATGTTCGAGCTGCAGGTAGCCAGGTTGACGAAACCTTTGTATGACGATGCGGTGGATTACCTCAAGACGGGTTTCGGGCTGGTACTCCTGACCACCGGGGAGGCCCAGAGCCGCATCATACCCATTGGGGCGGCAATCAAGCCGGAGCACCGCATTGCAGATTATGACGAGTTCAGGAGCCTCATCCGCGGATCCGGTGGCCGCATAGCGGTCCTGGACTGCATCTGTCGCCGTGGTTCCGACCTGTCAGGCAAGCCCTGCAAGGCTACTGACCGCCGCGAGTTGTGCATGGTCTTCAGGGATTATGCGGACACGGTACTGCGGGAGGGCTGGGGCCGGGCCCTTACCACCGAAGAAGCCCTTGAACTGGCCGAGCTTAACCAGCGTGAGGGCCTGATCATGCGGCCGTCCAACGAGAAGGAACCACAGTTCCTCTGCGCCTGCTGTGGCGATTGCTGCGGGCTTGTGGGGGTGGTCAAGGCGATGAAGCGTCCTGCCGACTTCGTGGCCACCAATTTCAGGGCCAGGGTGCTTGAGGTCGCTTGCACAGGTTGCGGCGCCTGCGCGCGGATCTGTCCCATGGAAGCCATTGAACTTGTCGGGAGGCCAGCAGTCAAAGACCCTGGACAGAAGGTCACCTCAGGCATGGTAAAAATCGGAGGCAAGGCTGGCAAGTCGGTCGCCAGGGTCCTCGAAGGCCGCTGCATAGGCTGCGGAGTCTGTGTAGGAGCCTGCCGCTTCGGCGCTGTTGCTCTGGAGCCTCTTGATCGTGTCAGCGAGCCCCCACGGGACACCGAAGAACTGATGGAGCGACTGGCTGCTTCACGGCCGGGCAATTTCATGAAATACAGACTTGGGATACGGGGCCTGCTTGGTCTGCCTGTTCCAAAACCGTGGCATAAAAGCTGATTGCTTTTGCCTGTCAGGTTGTATACTTGAATCCATTGGAATCATGGAGGGTTGGACAATGGTGCAGGGAGACATCCTTCGGTCGTCTTATATGCTGGAAGAGCGGCTTGGCAAGAGTCCGTACGCGGAGACCTGGGCGGCTGTCACCAACGAGGCCTGTGTGGCCGCCCCGGCTGGCTTGCCTGTGGTGGTAAAGATACTGTCCCTGGGCGACATGCCGGAATGGAAGGGCTACGACCATTTCGAGCGGGAGACAGCAGCCCTCAAGGCCTTGCACCACCCGGCGGTGCCAAAATATATAGATTCCTTCCGGCATGACGGTGATGATTCACAGGGAACGGAACACCGGCTCTGCCTGGTCATGGAAAAGGTGCCCGGGCGCAGCCTTGCGACAGAGCTGGAAGCAGGCCGCCGCTGGACCGAGCCTGAAATAGAGCTGATATTCGCCCAGATACTGTCGATCCTGGCCTACCTGCAAGCCATCCGGCCTCCCATCATCCACCGGGACATAAGTCCCAAGAATCTTATCCTGAAGCCCGATGGTTCCATCGCTCTGGTGGATTTCTCGGGAGTCCAGGATGCCGTCCGCCTGGCATACCGGGATACAACCACCATGATGGGCAGCGCAGGCTATGCCCCGCTGGAGCAGATCTCGGGCCGGGCTACCGTGCGCTCTGACCTGTATGCCACTGCCGCAACCGTGGCCCAGTTGCTTACCCTGACCCATCCATCAGACCTGCCCCTGAAGGGACTCAAGCCGGACCCGGCTGCCCTGGTGGATCTGTCTCCCCGCCTGGCCTATGTGCTGGACAGCTATCTGGACCCCGATGAGACTCTCAGGAACCTGCCGGTAGACCTGGCTGTAGAGATCCTGC
>MIBM01000025.1:3884-4846 GCA_001830645.1 Spirochaetes bacterium RIFOXYC1_FULL_54_7 | reverse complement strand
GGAAGGAATCCAGTGGTGGACAGGAATTTGCCAGTGGGGAAGGTAAGGGCTGGAAGGCCGAGGGATGGAAAGCCGAGGGCCGGCTGGACAAAGCCCTTGCCCGGCTGGCCGACCTGGCCGCCGAGCGCCTGGAACATGAGTCAGGCGATGGCGCTGACCATGAAGGATATGATGACGGATATGAAGGTCCTGATGATGCTCACGATAGCTATGGACAGGACAAAGACGGGGTAGGTAGCCCGCCAGTCCTGCCCGCGGACAGCAAGGTACTACTGGAAGTAGACAATGAAACCTTGCATCTTTTCATTCCAAGATCCAGTTTCCTTAGCCCATCCTTCCTGGCCGGAGGCTTCTTCGCGGTGATCTGGCTGGGTTTTGTGGCTTTCTGGACCTTCATGGCCCTTGCCATGGGAGCCCCACTGTTCTTCCCGCTCTTCTCGCTGCCCTTCTGGGCGGTAGGTATATTCCTTGTGAAGGCTCTGTTGCAGCCAGCCCTGACCAATTTCGATATCAGCATGACCAAAGAGGGGGGCGTCTTGCTAACCGAGGAGTTTGTCAGGAAGAAGGTGCGTCACTGGCCCTTTAGTGACCTTGGCAGCTGTTCGGTCCAGCGGTCGGCAGTCACGCAGAATGGCAGGACCGATATGGAGCTGGCTCTGGAGTTGGGAACAAAGACTGTACGCTTCGGCAAATCCCTGTCATCCAGGGAGCGAAAGACCATAGCCAAGGCCATCAACGCCTGGCGGAAGCCTTGATGATGGTCAGCAGGTGGTCAGCCAGCCTGCCCAGACCCTGTCCGGTTCTTACCGAGACCACGAAGAAGGCAGCCTTGGGGTTCATGGCGGCCACTCTGGCCGCAACTGCTTTGCTGTCAAACTGTTCCCGGTCCAGGTAATCTGCCTTGGTGACGACCACCAGGTCGGCGGCGGTGAACATCACGGGGTACTTCAGGGGCTTGTCGT
>MIBM01000025.1:1884-3858 GCA_001830645.1 Spirochaetes bacterium RIFOXYC1_FULL_54_7 | reverse complement strand
TTCAGGCCCCTTGCCATTGCCGGCAGCCGTGGGGATGCCAAGCTCGGCAAGACCGGCTTCGGTCATGGCGGCATCCATGTGGCAGAAGCCACCGGTGCGAAGCTGGACAGCCCTCCAGCCCAGGGCTTCCAGGGCATCGGCATCGGTACGTGAATCCAGGTCAGCCTCCACCACTGCAACCCTGAGGGGCGGACAGAGGCTGGGCAGGAGGGCCTCCAGCAGGCTGGTCTTGCCCGATCCAGGGGAGCCCATCAGGTTGATCAGAAAGACGCCTTGGTCAGCCAGCCGTTCCCTGAGCCAGTCTGCCCGCTGGTCGTTGTCTGCGAGGATTGCTGCTTTGACATCTATGATTCTGGTTTCCGGCATGTGTGTTACCTCTGTTTCAGATCCAGAATGGCTCAGGTACGGGAATTGGATCCCTTGAGCAGACCGGTTAGCCTACCTGCCAGCACCCCAAGGATGAGAACCGCAGAGATGGTAGCGACTATCCAGACAGCGCGGGTCTGGTCGGGATCCACCACAGTCCGCTTGAGTATTATGCCCAGGTAGGCCCAGACTACCACTAGTGGGGCAGCCACGGCGTTCCTTCGAAGTGCCAGGCCAAGGGCCACTACCAGCCCCGCTATTATTACTATTACCGTCCAGACCTGTGGTTCGATACCAAATCCATTCCAGCCAGCAGTAACCAGCAGGGCCGTTGCATTGGCTATGGTGGCCACACAGATCCAGCCGAGATACACGTTCAATGGGGTGGTCAGGAAAAAGCGCATAAGGGGTGCTGCGGGGTTTGCCCCTCTGGATCCAATACCGGTATGTTTCCCGTTGAAGCGCTTGAAGTTGCGTTCTTCCAGGGCGATCAAGCTTGCCAGTATCACCAGCATGATCATCATGGACAAAGGGACCAGGCGCCAGTGCCAGGCGACTATCCAGGCGGCGTTGGCCAAGGCATTGGCGGTGAAAAGCCAGCCATCCCGGGCCTCCCATAGCTGTCCGGCCGAGTTTTTCCGGAAGGCTTCCTTCAGGACTGCCACGATATAGCCGGCAAGCAGCAGGTAGATGAGGCCCCAGATGGCAAAGGTGAGTCCCGTCGGTACGAAGAGGTTGGGTATCTCGTCGGACAACTGGCCAGTAGTCACCCCATTCAGGGGAAGGGCGTTGGCCAGGGCGTTGGCTATGACCATGACGGCGAAGGCCAGTGTGGCCATAACCCCAGTCATGATGGAAGATGCATTGCGGGAAGCTACCGATTCAGTCTTTGTGGATGCCTTGCTCATATATCCTTCTCCTTTTTGGCTTTTCCCGGGGACAAGCCAAGCTCTGCCAGATTTCCTGCGGTCTCAAGGCCAGCCTTGGGGGCTGTACCCTCGTAGACCATTTGTCCAGCCCGTTCCAACCTGACACTCATGGTGGAGTCGATGGATTCGGCTATTCTGCGTTCCATGGCACCAGCTACAGGCGCCAGCAGCAGACCGCCGCGACGCCTGCCCAGGTTCAGACTGAGCCTTTCGTCTTTCCTGGCTATGACAAGGGAGACAGTGCTGTCGTCTACTTTGAGTGCTTCTATCCGCGAGCCGTTCCAGGTTGCCCAGACCTGCACTTGACGCGGTCTACCGCTCCCGCTCAGCAAAGCTGCACACAGGAAACCGGGGAAATGGCCTCCAAGCCAGGGTATGTTGGCCAGGCTGAACATAAGCGAATCACCAGTGGTGGGGAACTGGTTTGACTGGGTCCAGATCCAGCTTGATGGCATGGAACTGCCCCAGTCCTTTTCTATATAACCCCGGCCGCTGTCCATCGATATTTTCCGGTCACCGGCTTGGACCCAGCCGTCAACGGTATGGTCCATGGAAACCAGGTCGTGCCTGCATTCCATGAAGGGGACAAAGGAGTAAGGGCCCATGATGCCTGGCCGCCACGGCCGGGATGGAAAGGGCGAGAAACTTCCATAATGAAGTTCCGCAGTCAGCCTGCCAT
>MIBM01000025.1:0-1775 GCA_001830645.1 Spirochaetes bacterium RIFOXYC1_FULL_54_7 | reverse complement strand
TGAAGGCCCAAGCTTCGCTTGTGTCCCCTGATACCTGCTTGAAGTACCAGCCCTCGAAGTATGACTTGCGTTTACGGGCGCCCTGGAAGAGTTCAGGCCTGAAGAGGGGCATTCATGGTCCTTTCACGCGAGCTGCATTCCGGACTGGCGCTTGAACCGGAGCTACCTCGATGGATTCGAGCTGGTATTCCATGCCAGCCACCACGGTGACATGATCATAGCCGCAGAAACTGCAGACCAGGGGTCCTGACAAGGGAAGTACCAGTATGCTGTCCTTGCCGCAGGACGGGCAATACACAAGGGCTTCTTCCCTGGTTATTTCCAGCCGGGCCTCTTCTGCCACACTGCCCCGGGCTGCCACCCTGAAGTAGCGTTCCAGCCACTGGGGTTCGGCATCGCAGAGTGTTCCGACGCGCAACTTCACGGCGACTATGCGCTCCCCGGGAGGAGCCGCGGCCAATGCCAGATCAAGTACCCGTTCTATTATGGGCAGTTCATGCATGCATGGCCGTGCAGTCATGTATGGACTGCTTGAGGGCCAGAAGTATGATGCGTTCGTCGTCTACGCACAGTATGGCTGGTTTCCCATCGGGATTCTGGTCCATCACATTCCTCCGGTGTCCGTCAACGCCGTTCACTGACGGTTTTGTACAGTATAATCCACAGCTGTTATGGTGCAAGTATGGATCCTGCCTTCCATTGAATCGGTGACCCTGGTTTCCCAATGGTTTGAAAGTTTATATTGACAGATCCTGAAACCCCGGCTAGTCTTAACACAATCTTTACGTAGTCTTTACATTCGGAGGTTGTTCATGAAGAAACTTATGCTTGTCCCGTTGCTTCTGGCCATAGTGGCTCTGGGAGCCTTTGCCGCGGGCTCCACTGAGGCTGCCCCGGCGGCTGCTCCAGTGGAGAAGGTACTGACACAGGAAGAACTCATTGCTGCAGCCAAGGCAGAGGGCAAGGTTGTGGTGTACTCCATAACGTCGCGCATCTCCGGTGCCGCCGCGGAGTTCGAGAAGAAGTATGGCATAAAGGTCGAAGCTTCCAACCTGAAGGATGGCGAGCTTATCGAAAAGGTAACCCGTGAAGTGGGTGGCAACATCCAGGGTGCGGACTTTGTGATCTGCCAGGATTCCGGCCGTGTCTATGGCCAGTTGATAGCTCCGGGCTACCTGGTCAACTACGTACCACCTTCCATGGCTTCCGTAATCCCGCCGGAATATCTGAATCCCCTCAATTTCCAGTTGATCAACAAGGTCTTCATCTTCAACAGCGAAAAGACCCAGCAGCCAGTCATCCAGAATGTTTGGGAAGCAACGGAGCCACAGTGGAAGGGTCTGATCCAGTTCAAGGATCCAAAGGCTGAAGGTGTCAACGCCAACTTCCTCACCATGATCACCTCTCCCGAGTGGGCAACCAAGCTGGAGAAAGCCTATGAGGCCCGGTACAACAAGAAACTCGTCCTTACCACCAAGAACGCCGGCTACGAATGGATAAAGATGTTCTTCAAGAACGGGCTTGTCCTGGGCAACAGCGACACCACCATCTCAGAGAACATCGGCATAAAGGGTCAGCCCAAGACGACCTTCGGGCTCTTCGTGTATTCCAAGACACGCTATGATGCCACAAAGAACCTGGCCCTCCTGCCCATGACCGAGGTTGTTCCATTCTCCGGCTTCATCTATCCTGCCTTCATCATGATGACCAAGAATGCCAAGAATACCCATGCGGCCAAGCTGTTCATCGAGTATCTGCTTACCGCCGAGGGTTTC
>MIBM01000024.1 GCA_001830645.1 Spirochaetes bacterium RIFOXYC1_FULL_54_7 | reverse complement strand
TTCATACTCTGATGGCTCTCAGTGCACCGGATCCCAAAGGTCGGCGAGACGGGAAACATCCTGCCTGAATCGGAAAGCATTGGCAGTTACCCAGGTTTTTGCCGCCCTGAACTCATCAAGGGCACTCAGGGGGCCACGACGGGCCCTGGCAAGGAAGGGAAAGAACTTTACCCCCGGGATCAGGGCAGAATCACCCCGGTAGACGGGAGCCAGGTTTTTGAGCCAGAAGCGGCCATAATCGATGTCGGGACTCACATCGTCGGGCGGTGGCGATGATTCATACTTGAGCCGCAAGGCCTGGGCATAGCGGATCTCCTCGCCCCAAAGCCAGGCTCGCATGCTGAAATCCAGACGTTGCCAGTACGGATTGCGGATTGTCCAGTCAAAGCCACCAAGGAGTATGAATTTCTCACGGCTGTAGATGCCGCACCAGTCAAAGGGAAAGACAGTATTCTCGCCATCCTTGGACGGCGTTAGTGGTACCATCCGTAGGGATTGCCTGGCCATGGCTGGATGAACTATGGATGGGATGATCACCCCCTGGGTATCGGCAATGGTTGGAACCAGGCAGGCGAGGTCCAGCTCCACCACTTTCTCGAAGAAACGACTTGAAAGGGTGCTTGTAGCCAGCCGCATGTCGTTCCACAGTACGAACACATACGGCGCGCCTGACTCCCGGATGCCGACGTTGAGCCTGTCACCTATGCTGACGGATTCCTGGAAGCTGATGAAACGGACATTTGGAAAGCGAGCGGCCAGACTTTCTATCTCCGGGGAGTCTGAACCGGTTTCCATCGATATTATGGATTCGAATCCAATGTGTGTGAGATCCTGGAGCAGGGATGCACGGTACAGCCGCGGCCCCCGGTTGAGCAACAAGACTGATACAGGAAACCCGTCGCGGGAAGGGCGGGATCTCGTACCGCCTATCACCGTGTAGGTTGGCCGGTAAGCATCAAGCGTTAAAGGTATGGTATTCATCGCACTGTCCGCACGGTTCAGGATAATCGGCGACACAATGCCGCCCGTACCAGGCTCCTGTGGCATTCCAGGCTTTCTCGAGTCCATCCTCAAAAACATTGGCCACCAGGTGATCGTAACTCAGGCTATGCCTTGTATCGCCAGGATCTTTACCATCACCGGTTCCGGTTTCAACCAGGCAATGCCTGCAGGGTGGCACACTGCCATCCAGAAGTATGGTTAAGTCCCTTGCAAGATGCCGGCAGGGCAGACGTTCCAGGGGAGACAGGTCGGCTACCGTTCTGTCAGGCAGGGTACGGCAGAATGCATCATACTTCTGGATGATCACCTTGTCTGTCTTCTGTTTCCAGCCGCGGTAGAAGGCTTCAAGCCGTTCTTCATTCTCATGCATGCGTACCGCCTGTACGTGTACTGTAGCCTTTGAAATGCTTATCAACCTGTCGGCAAAGGCGGTGGCTTCCCGTTGACCATCCCCTCTGAGCGACGCGTAGCCAGCTGGGTCGGCATCGTCGAGGGAGACTATCCACTGGATCCGATTTCCCCAACGGCCAGCCAGATCCTCAGCCAGTCCCGGCTTCCAGCCAAGACCGCTGGTCTCGACTATCAAGGTAAAACGTGGATGGACCATTACTGCAGCTACTATGGATGCAAAGTCAGGATGGGCAGAGGGTTCACCCCAGAGGGAAAGATCAACCACCAGATCATCACAGAGCATGGCGGCCTCGTCCATGACAATTCTGAACTGCTCTACAGGCATGAAGCCTTTGAGCAGGCGGGGATCCCCGACCATGGCGGGATAGGGGCAATACGTGCATGCCTGGGGGCAATATCCTGCAATCTGGACCCATAGGAAGGCAGGGATGGTACGGAGCAGTTCGGGATGATCCGGCAGTAGCCTGGTGGTATCCGCCGCAGACCGGGCTCCCAAGGCATACAAGGCTTCGGCGGATTGTTTGTTCCGCTTGGTATCACAGAGGGGAGCAAAGCGGAGCCCCCGCAGATCAACCGGGGATAATTCGGTTTCTATATCGTAAGAATTGATGTCTTTCTGGATTACTGCAAAGAGGCCATCACGATCAGCCGGTGCGTCATGACGGCTGGCCAGTTCTGCCAGGTTGGGCAGGACCCTCGGCGACAGGATCTCCGAGGCAAAACCCGGTGGATAGCCGTCCGCAAAGGTATATTCCGACCGATAACGGCGATGAAGGTCCAGGAGGCTTGAACATAGAGCAGAGTCAAGGAAGGGCATGTCCGCATGCACATACAGCAAGGCTTCCGCCTCGGGATGTCTGGAAGCGAAGACTGCTGCCTCCTCCAGGACTGCCTTCATACTCCACTCCGGTCTTGAAACCGTGGGCAGGCCCGGATCAGGCAGAGGTATGGCTCCGGTCAGTACAATGACCCTGCCCTCTCCGGCAAGCTGAAGTACGAGTTTTCGGACCCGCTCATATGAGCCTGGCCCCCCGGCGAAAGGCGCATGGCTGTATTCGTTGGCCAGCGCGGCGTTGATGATAGCTAGTGTATACATGGTCCTTCCGATTATCGGCCCAAGGAGGCTGTCGCCTTAGCCACGTCTGTCCCGGGATTCCATTCCGGAATGCAATATGCACTACAGTGATTATTTTCATGGAAATCACGGGGCAGATATAGACATACTCATTATGTTGTTGTATTTTAATTGGACCATACTATAGATGGTATGTTTACGGTAATTTTCTATACATTCAAGGAACCGCAGCTAGTGAAAACAGGGAGGCAATCATGAAAATTTCCAGACGGTTCACCAAGGCCGGCAAAGGGCCGTACGCACATATCAAATGGGAGAAACGGGTTTCAGAGATCCGCAATCCCGATGGGCGTGTGGTGTTCCGCATGGATGACGTGATTGTGCCCTCCACCTGGAGCCAGATAGCTACGGACATCATAGCCCAGAAATACTTCCGCAAGGCAGGGGTCGACCCATCCAAGGCCGAGCTGTGGCGCGCCTTTGTGCCTGCAGACCAGCAGGTTCTTGCCGGACCCTCACCCAAGGAAGGCAGCGAACACGACGCCAGGCAGGTATTCCACCGTCTGGCCTACACCTGGCTGCTCTGGGGCAAGAAGGCAGGCTACTTCGGTTCAGAAGCTGACGAACAAGCTTACTACGATGAAACCTGCTACATGCTTGCCAGACAGATGGCCGCACCAAACAGCCCTCAGTGGTTCAACACCGGTCTGCACTCGGTGTACGAACTCGAAGGCCCTGCCCAGGGCCACTATTACGTTGATCCGGACAGCAACAAGGTGGTTGCCTCAACCAGCGCCTACGAGAGGCCCCAGCCTCATGCCTGCTTCATCCTCAACATAGAAGACGACCTGGTAAACGAAGGCGGCATCATGGATCTGGTGGAGCGGGAAGCCAGGCTGTTCAAGTACGGCTCGGGAACCG
>MIBM01000023.1:3104-3436 GCA_001830645.1 Spirochaetes bacterium RIFOXYC1_FULL_54_7 | reverse complement strand
CGATTCCTGCTGGATTGGTCAAAAGGAACTGTTCGATGGCTGCCGTGGCTTCATCGTCCACAATATGGAAGGCCAGGCGGCCACGACCCATGATTATACCGTTGATACGCTCGGGATCGGCGGCACCAGGAATCTCTACATAGATATGCTCGTCTCCCTGTCTGCGGATGACAGGTTCGGTAAGTCCGAATTTGTCTATGCGGTTGTTCAGCACCTCTACTGCCCTGACGACTGCATCATCCTTCTCTGCGGGCGAGAGCGTCCGCTCCGCACGTTCGGCAAGGGCCTCAAGGTCGGCGCGGATAACCACCGACATACCGCCTGAAAGGTCC
>MIBM01000023.1:2854-3070 GCA_001830645.1 Spirochaetes bacterium RIFOXYC1_FULL_54_7 | reverse complement strand
TGAGCTTGAGTATGCGTTCCCGGTAGTAATCCTCGATATCGACAAGTGCATCGGCCCGTTTGTCAAAGGCGGCGAGGTAGGCCTTGGCGTTCCAGTCTGCCGGAGCCTTTAGCCCCAACTCCATGTAAACGGTCTTGGCCCGTGAAACGAGGGGTGAATACTGTTCGGGAAGGGCCGCTTCGTTGTTCTCCCTGACGAGGGACTCTATGGCGACTA
>MIBM01000023.1:0-2770 GCA_001830645.1 Spirochaetes bacterium RIFOXYC1_FULL_54_7 | reverse complement strand
GGTAATACCACTGAATCGACGGAAAGAGGAAGGCGAACGCGGCGGCCAGCACGGCGAGAACGATGATGAATCGCTTGGTCTTGTTCATGCGCTGACTCCGGTATGTACTGTTGATGGATCGAAAAGCGCCACTCCCGAATGGAAATGGCGCGCATGATTATTTATCTGATTCCTGCTTTGCTTCGGGGACGCTGGCTTCCTGGGCTTCACCCTTGGAATCAACGGAGGCTACAGCAGACTTGCTGAATTCGATCCGTGATGAATCATCAACCTTGATGACCACGGTCTTGTCTTTAACCGACTGCACGGTACCATGGATGCCGCCGATGGTGACAACGCGGTCGCCTTTCTTCACGGCTTCGATCATTTTCTGCATTGCCTTCTGCTTCTTGTTCTGGGGCCGGATGATCATGAAGTAGAAAATGGCGAACACGGCGCCAAACATGATGATGGTCGAAAGCATCGAACCCGTGGCACTGCCGTCCTGCATGAGGCTCAGGCCGGAAAATAAGTTGTTCATACTCGATGTCCTTTATAGGAGGAAGGGTTGGCGGCAAAGGTAGCATAGATGCTCCCGACCGTCAAGTTTGCGCATTGCGGGCGGTCGGGGGGACATGGAAGGGGTAGAGGATGCGGTTTACCTGGTGACTTTGGTACCCGCGTTGCCGTCTACGGCTTCCTGGGCCTTTTCAAGGCTGGTGATGACAACCAGATTGCCGCCGCGCTTTATGAAATCTATGGCAGCCTCGATCTTGGGACCCATGGAACCCTTGGGAAACTGGCCTTCCGCATGGTAGCGCTCGGCTTCTGCCACAGTCATGGTGTCCAGGACCTTCATGTCGGGTTTCTTGAAGTTGATGGCTACCTTGTCGACACCGGTGAGGATCACCAGTTCATCGGCCTTTATCTGGCTGGCCAGGAGGGCGCTGGCGCGGTCCTTGTCTATTACTGCATCCACACCTTCAAGGGTACCGTCGGGATTCTTGCATACGGCTACACCACCGCCACCTACGGCGATTACAACATTGCCGCTCTTCAGCAGTTCGTGGATGGTTTCCTTCTCTACCACATCCACCGGGATCGGACTGGCTACCACACGGCGGAAACCGCGCCCCGGGTCAGCCTTCATGATCCAGCCCTTGGCCTCGCAGGTTGCGATATCTGCTTCCTTGAAGAAAGGTCCTACATACTTGGTGGGGTTCTGCATGGATGGGTCGTTCTTGTCCACCACAACCTGGGTCACCACGGTGACCACATCTTTGCGGATGCCGGCTTTGATGAGGGCGTTCACCAGTGATTGCTGGATCATGTAGCCAATGGAACCTTGGGTGTCTGCAACAATGACGTTGAGCGAGCTGGGAGGAACCTGGGCGGATCCTGCCTCGTTCCGTATCAGGTGTACGCCAGCCTGGGGGCCATTGCCATGGGTAAGCACGACATGGTGCCCTTCCTTGACGAGGCCGACGATGGCGGCCATGCTCTTGCGGGTGTTTTCAAACTGCTGTTCGATGGTGCCTTCGGTGCCTTCTTCGATGAGGGCGTTTCCGCCGAGGGCGACGACGATAGTCTTCTGGATCATGGGGCCTTCCTTTTCAGAGTGACGCTTTCCTGCGGGGGACCTGCGACGGTTGAAAATCTCACAGGAAGCAAAGGTTCAGTGTATCCTGCAAGACCATAGCAGTGCAATTAAATCAGGCAATGATGCATGAACCTTGCATACCCTGTATACTAGGGGTATGACCATAGTACGGGCAAAGGTGATGGGTTTCTGTTCAGGGGTGCGCCGGGCGGTACAACTGGCAGAACAAACAGTGGAGCGCACCACAGGGCATCCAGCGTACTCCCTGGGAAAGATAGTTCACAACCAGACAGTTGCGGACAGGCTGGAAACCAAGGGACTCAGGCTGCTCGCGGATGACGGGACACCGCCTCCGGGAGCGGTGGTGGTGATCCGTTCCCATGGTGTACCGCCTGAGACGCTTCGGAGACTGCGGGACAGCGGCGCAAGCATCGTCGATGCGACCTGCCCGAAGGTTGTGGCCAACCAGCGGCTAGCCGCCAGCCATGCGGCTGCGGGCAGAAGGGTCTTCATTGCCGGGGACGAAGGGCACGGTGAGGTCATGAGCCTGTCAGGCCATGCGCCGGGGGTAGTTGTGGTCCCAGACCGCGAGAGCGCCCTTGCCTGTGGTCACGATGGTCCATCGACCCTTATTGCCCAGACCACTATGAACCAGGCAGAGGTGGACGGGATTGCAGCAGCGCTGGCAGAGAACAACAAGGATCTCATCGTAGCCGGCGGCATCTGCGGGGCCACCGCCGACAGGCAGGCAGCCCTGCGCGAACTTCTGCCCCAGGTTGATGCAGTAGTAATCGTTGGGGGCAGGGACTCCGCCAATACGCGCCGCCTGACGGCCATTGCACACGAGGCTGGCAAGCCAGTCTGGCAGGTGGCAAACGCTGATGAAATATCCAGAGGAGACGTGGCTGGCGAGCTTAGCCGTTTTGAACGGATAGGGCTGAGCGCCGGCGCATCGACCCCGGACGAGGACATAGACGCGGTGGAGCATCGACTGATGGAACTTGCGGGAAAAATGTAACCCGGGATAAACAGTAACTGAACCGAACCCAACCAGGAGGAAACCATGGGGTTGCTGAAGGAAATAGACGAACGCAGGGCCTACCGGGCACTGAAGACACAGGCTGTGCCCAACGACGCATTGAAAAACATCATTGCCGCTGGTACCTACGCACCGTCGTGCTACAACAACCA
>MIBM01000022.1:16591-17533 GCA_001830645.1 Spirochaetes bacterium RIFOXYC1_FULL_54_7 | reverse complement strand
ATCATGACCTGGTCTGACAAGATCCGCACCATGAAGGTCCGCACCAATGCAGACACCCCGTATGATGCCGCCAATGCCCGAAAGCTTGGAGCTGAAGGTATTGGACTCTGCCGCACCGAGCATATGTTCTTTGACAGCGAAGAGCGTATCCTTGCCATCCGCCAGATGATCATCGCAGACGATGTCGAGACCCGAAAGAAGGCGCTCAACAAGCTGCTACCCTACCAGGTCGAAGATTTCAAGGGCATATTCAAGGCCATGGACGGTTATCCCGTAACCGTACGTCTCATCGATCCTCCCCTCCACGAGTTTGTACCACATGATGAAGCTGGCCAGAAAGCCCTTGCAAAAGCTGTAGGTCTGCCCTTCGAAACAGTGAAACACCGTGTTGAACAACTGCACGAATCCAACCCAATGCTCGGGCACCGTGGCTGCCGTCTGGCAATCACTTATCCCGAGATTCTTGAAATGCAGGTTAGCGCCATCATAAAGGCAGCCTGCGATGTCACCAAGAAGGGTGTAAAAGTCATTCCCGAGATCATGATTCCCTTGGTGATCGATGCCAAGGAACTCCAGTTACTCGAGGTACGGACCCGCGAAGTGGCAAACAAGATCATCAAGGATGCAGGGGTCAAGTTGCCTTACCTGGTAGGCACCATGATCGAGGTTCCGCGTGCGGCGTTACTGGCCGATGAAGTAGCCCAAGTTGCGGAATTCTTCTCCTTTGGCACCAATGACCTGACCCAGATGACCCTCGGCATGAGCCGTGATGATGCTGGCCGCTTCCTTCCCGATTATGTGGACGAGAAAAAAGCGGGCATATTCAAGGCAGACCCATTCCAGAGCCTTGACCAACTGGGTGTTGGCGTACTGGTAAAGATGGGCATTGAAAAGGGACGCTCCACCCGGGCCAAGCTCAAGGTCGGTGTCTGTGGCGAGCAT
>MIBM01000022.1:11300-16539 GCA_001830645.1 Spirochaetes bacterium RIFOXYC1_FULL_54_7 | reverse complement strand
CCAAGGCTCCCAAGGCTCCCAAGGCTCCCAAGGCTCCCAAGGCTGCACCTGCTCCCAAGGCCGCACCTGCTCCCAAGGCCGTAAAGGCTCCCAAGGGTATACCTGCTTCCAAGGCAAAGCCAAAGAAGTAACACAGCGCTGGCAATTGGGCCAGGAGTTCTTGTATAGGTGATTCAGATATCCCGCCGGGTACTACGTGGCCGACGGGATATTTTTATGGAGTACAGGTTATGGAATTGACGGAGTTACTGGACAGACTGTTCCTCTTCTATGGCCCGCAAGGCTGGTGGCCGTTACCATCAAGAGCCGGTCAAGGCATTCGTGATGATGGGGGTTACCTGAAGGGACCGTCGGTGATCTTTGGATCCAACCTGGAGCCTGAAGCTACCCAGGCAAGATTTGAAATAGCAATCGGTGCCGTATTGGCACAGAATACAGCCTGGGCCGGTGCTTCAAGAAGCCTGGTCGCCTTGAGCCGCAGGGAACTTCTCGATCCATCTAGCCTGATTGGGACTTCCAGAGAAAAACTTCATGCCTGTATAAAAACCTCAGGAACCTATACACGCAAAGCAGCCTATCTACAGAATCTTGCCTTGCAATGGGTTGAGCTGGATAGGGGGATTCCAGCCAGATCTCGATTGCTGGGTATTACCGGTATAGGGTTCGAAACTGCAGATTGTATTCTTCTTTATGCATACGGTGTACCGGTATTCATTGCGGATGCCTATGCGCGGCGCATCATGACAAGACACGGGTTGTTGAACGAGGTAGAAGCCCGCAACTATGAATCCACAAGAACAAAGGCAGAAAAACAACTCCCATTAAATGCAGGCTACCTGGCAGAGGCACATGCCTTGCTGGTAGAACATGCAAAATGCCATTGCAGGGCTACTCCAAGCTGTAAAGGCTGTCCGGTTGAACATGGTTGTCGTAAAATCAAGCGGTGTTAATTTTTGGTATCAAGTATGATTGTGACAGGGCCCTCGTTGACATAGGCCACCTGCATTTCAGCCCCGAATATTCCTGATGCACTCTCTTTAACCAGTTTCCCGACCAGTTCCTTGAAATACTCGTACAGTGTCTCTGCCATGTCAGGATCAGCTGCATTTCCATAAGAAGGGCGTTTGCCTTTCCGGGAATCGGCCAACAAGGTAAATTGGGAAATACTCAGGACTCCACCATCAATATCCAGTACGGATAGATTCATCTTGCCCTCGGTATCCTCGAAGATCCGTAGTCCTGTTATCTTTTCTGCAAGCCAGAGGGCATCTTTTTCCGTATCCTCTTTGCCTACCCCAAGATAGACCAGCAAGCCCTTGGGTATTGCCCCTACCTTCAATCCGTCCACAGTAACTGAAGCATCACGAACCCTCTGAATAACAGCCTTCATAAAATCTCCTGCTATAGTTCATGTACTGCTACACATTCAAGAATAAAACCTCCGGAAGTGGCCATCACTCTGGCAAGGACCTCGACAGGTCTGTCAGGTGGCAGGCGTAATTCAAAAAGAGCGCGGACAGATACGATACCATCCAACTTGCGTTTGTCATGGTACCCCACAAGTAGATCGAAGTTTGTACCTGATTCCGAATTTTCGATATTTGCGGGTAGGCCTTTCCAGATCACCGCTACACCATTAAAAAGTCGCGGAAAAGCATTTACGTCCGCAAAGGTAAATCGATCAGGCATACTGACAAAACTTGGCTCTCGTGTATACCTCGCCAGGGCCTCAGCCTTGGTTTTTACCTGCCTTGAGGCATTTGAAAGCAGAAGACGATTTACTTCTACCAAAGCTGCTTCATCACGATAATCGTTGAACAATTTCTTAGCAGATTCGAAGGTCGACAGGGCATCCTTTTCAGTCAAGACGATCTCGAACCCACCTTCGGAACCCACAGGACCCTCTTGTTCTGATTGACTTAGTACAATTTCTGCAATGCCCGTCCTTGCCGGTCTGGCATCTTCCAGCAAATCCAGTACAACAGGAGCCACACGCCAGCCAAGGATAGCGATGGAAACCACCAGCAATATCAAGGCATAGGGTAATATCCTGGTTGGTGGTAAAGGATACAAGGATCGCAATTTTCTTCCGTTTCCAGCAAGGGCTGTTGGATCAGGGCAATGACGAACAAAATTCAAAGCCCGTCTTGCCGCCCGGTCAGATGGATTGCGTTCCAGCATTTCAATATATAACTGAACAGCCTTATCAGATTCACCGCGACGAACCAGAACGGCAGCTAATCCGATCAATGCCGTTCTATTTTTGAAATCAAGGCTTTGAACCCTGCGGAAAGAAGAATAAGCACCACCTATATCCTCCTGATGGAGATAGGCAGTGCCAAGCATGACGGAAAACCTTACATTGTCGCGATACACAGGCGTGAGCGGTTCCAGAAGCGCAATCAGCCCAGGCCAATTCCTTCTTGCATATAGACCTTCAGCCTCTTCGATCGGATTTCTGGCCACGCGCTTCAATAGGAGCTCTTGCGGGTCTCTAGCCGTTGCAGAACAGCCTTGAGAGAATCCAGTTCATCCTGTGCTGGTTCCTCCCCTGACTCAAGCAGGGTATTGATTGCCCTGATAAAATCACGGACGGTGATAAGATCTGCCCTGAGATCCAGGGGCGCGGATTCACTCAAGGCTGCGAATGTAGAAGCAGCCTGTGATGCGGTATCTGCCACACGATTGGTAAGGCTGGATACACTCTCATTGCCAAAGACCACTGTTATGGATCGGGTGGCACCTCGTCGCACGGGTATAGGTTCATAATAGAGTGCAAGAGCGCTGTCGTTTATGGAATATGGAAGTAGCGTAAAGCCACGAGTGGTATTCACGTCGAAAAGCCAAGGGGCATCGTTGATACGCTTCCAGTTGGCAAAAAGGATCCTGTCAGGCCTGGTTGAAGGATTGTCAAGGAGTACCGATACTGCTGCATTGTCACCTGTACTAAGCATCCAGCGCTCCGGGAATTCCCCGGTCAGGAATGATTCGCCCTGCAAAGTACCGGTTACAGGACTGGTAAAGTGGCGTCCTGACTTTTCTCCAAGCCAGGTATCAAGCAGGTAGCGTAAGCCAGCTGAATAATCTTTTTCCGACACGTTTTCGATATCGAAACGCATTGAAACCCCATCTGAAAGAGATGATGTAGTAGAAGAAACAAATGAAATGCGTTGCCTTACTATACAGAAGGCTGAACGGTATTCAATCATCGCCCCATCTGCTTGACTGCTTACAGTTATACGGAAATCTCCGGATTCACCAAGTTTGTAGGTACGCTGGTCAAGAACCAGGGTTGGGTAGCTTGTTCTGGACTCCTGGTCATAGAGCAAGGGCACGTACTGGTTTTTGGTCATATCAGTTAGATAGTAGAAGGCCATTCGACCACTACGCTCATCGATAACGATGCGCATGCGTCCTTCTTTTATCTCTAGCGCGCCAAGTAAAGAAAACGCGCAGCAGCCAAGCAGGAAGAAAATGATCAAGCGTTTCATTTCGTCCTCCCACCAGAGGCTTCATCCGCCAGCTTTCCGGCATAGAACTCGAACAAAGCCAATGCACGCTCCTTTAAAGCCAGTAGTTCTGCGTTTTGTCCAGATATTGACATTGTTTCCTCTATGGTATCCGGAGCTGGAAGCTCAGCCAGAATCTCAGCCTGGGCAACCCTCTCCCGGTCTACTAGTTCAAGCCGCTTTTCAAGTTCAGCTATCCTGGCATCTTTATCCTGAATTCTGCGTGTGAGCTCATCAGCAGTTGTCTTAATGGCTATCAACTGGTCTTCCAGGGACAATTGGGTCTCGGCAATATCCCGTCTGACTTCTCCGAAGCGTCTTTGGTAGACAGCCAAAGCCTGCTCATATGCCTTCTCCCGGCGCTGGAACTCCTCTATGGTCCGAAGGGATTCCTCATGGCTCCATTTGAGTAGTGTAAGCAATTCATCCTCGCGGTATTTGAATTGGATCAAGGCTAACCGGTACTGTGCCGCCTCGGCCTTGACACTATCTGGATAGCGTTCGCCGATCGCCTTGTACAGTTTCTCGGCTTCTGATAGGCGCCCAAGGAAATACAGGCTTTCGCCAGACCAGAAAACGGCAGCAGGCACATACTCTCCCTCGGCGTACCCAGCAATATACGAATGGAACGACCGCAAGGACCGCTCATAGTCGTTCTGGAGGAAGGCTGCACGACCCTGTTGGTACAATAAATCAGCGGTTTTTGGATGACCTGGGAAGGACACCAGAAAGGTTTCTATTGTTTTTTCGGCCAAGCCCGGATTCCCTGCAGCCAGATGGGTCATCACTGCCCAATAGGCACCCTCGGCCCGCATTTCTCCAGCTCCTGAGTCAAGCATTAGAGAATCGAAAGCGGCCAAGGCCGCTGAATACTGGCCATCAGCCAGTAACCGGATACCAGCGCGCAGGTTCTCGGCTGCTGTTGATGCACGACTGTTGCTTGCGGGCTGGGCCACCGCAGAGAACATGCCGGCTATCAAGAGGATCGAAACCAATGCCATTCGCATTTTAATCATTCGAGCGATCCTTCCTTCGATACATTTTCGGCCTGAATGGAGCCCTTCTGGAGTTCCATCGCCCGGGAACCACAAATCCCCGAAACCAGGGCTTGAGGATCCCTTGATTCGAAGAAAGCGCTACCCATGATAAGGACATCAGCACCAGCGTCAAGAATATGACCTGCATTCTCTTGATTGATGCCTCCATCTACAGCAATCAGATAATCAAGACCGTATCGCTTTCTGGCGTCCCGCAGGGAGCTCAGCTTATCGACACAACGCGGAATCAGCTTTTGACCCCCAAAACCGGGGTTTACTGTCATTACCAGCACCAGATCAACAACAGACAGCAATTCCTCAAGAAGCGCAACCGGAGTTGATGGCACGATTGATATACCGGCCTTGCATCCTGCAGACTTGATATGCTCTATCAGACGGTGTGCATGGACACAAGCCTCGATATGAAAGGTAAGAGCATCTGAGCCGGCCTCGATGAAGGAATCCACCAGAGATTCCGGTTCAACGGTCATAAGATGCACATCAAAAAACAGTTTTGACGCTGCCCTTAGATCCTTGACCATTTTTGAACCAAAGGTCAGGTTCGGAACAAAGCGGCCATCCATGATATCCAGATGCAACCAGGTAGCCCCGGAAGCATGCACGCGACGGATAGCCGCTCCCATGTCTGAAAAATCGGCAGCCAAAACAGATGGAGCAACAACAGGCATATTC